>JBPCRG010000192.1:0-4502 GCA_050997095.1 Thermomicrobiales bacterium
CCTGGCCGCCAACACCGCCTTCGCCGACTTCCCGCGCCTCGCCTCGATCCTCGCCCGCGACGGCTACGTGCCCCGCGCCTTCCGCTCGCGGGGCGACCGCCTCGCCTTCACCGTCGGCATCGTCAGCCTGGCCACGCTCTCGTCGCTGCTCCTGATCGTCTTCGGCGGCAGCCTCGACCACCTGATCCCGCTCTACGCGATCGGCGTCTTCCTCAGCTTCACCCTCTCCCAGTCCGGCATGGTCGTGCATTGGGTGCGGCAGCGCGGGCCGAACTGGCAGCGCTCGACCGTGGTCAACGGGGTCGGCGCGGTCGTCACCGGCATCGTCACCTTCGTGATCGTGATCACCAAGTTCAAGCACGGGGCCTGGCTGATCCTGATCCTGATCCCGCTGCTGATCCTGGGCTTCAAGGCGATCCACGGGCACTACGCCCGGGCGACCGAGGAGCTGGAGGCGCAGACGCCCCTGGAGTCGGACGCGATCGTCCACGCGATCCTCGTCCCGATCGCGGCGGTCAACCGGGTCGCCCGGCAGACCCTCGCCTACGCCCGCTCGATCTCCGACGACGTGATCGCGGTCCACGTCGCCGACGAGGAGGCGGCGGTCGCCGCCATGCGCACGGCCTGGAACGAGTTGGGGACCGACGTGCAGCTGGTGATCATCGAGTCGCCCTACCGCTCGGTCGCCGGGCCGCTGATGCGCTACCTCGACGAGATCCAGCGGCAGCGCCCCGGCGCGACGCTGACCGTCGTGCTGCCGGAGTTCGTCGCCAGCCACTGGTGGGAGCAGCTGCTGCACAACCAGACCGCGCTGCGCCTGAAGGCGGCCCTGCTCTTCCGCCCCGGCACCGTCGTCGTCAGCGTCCCCTCCCACCTCGCCCGCGGCGGCCGGGCGGAGGCTTCGGCCCCGTAGACGGCGGCTCCCCCATCATGCAAACGCGTTCGTAGGGGCAATCCTCGGGTTGCCCTTTCGACGACGGACGCGGGCTTTGGAGAGACATGCGGCAGAGCTTGCCGTGGTCTGCCGCCGCGATGCCACGCGACGGCGCAGGCGCGGTCTCACGAGTCGACCCGCGATGGCGTGTCTTCTCATCACGCGTGACGGCCATCGTGCAAACGCGTCCGTAGGGGCAATCCTTGGGTTGCCCGCGTCGTCGTCCCCAAACGACACGGGCGTTGAAGGCAACCCTACAGCTTGCCGTGGTCGCCGGGCACGGTGTCGGCCACGTGGAGGCCTCCGGGGACGGTGCTCATCGAGGTGTAGCGCGGCCAGTGGATGCTGGTGTTGCCGGTCGCGTCCGGCTCGATCGCGTCGCCCTGCAGCCACGGCTTGACCAACTGGAGCGGCGTCTCGTGGTAGACGAAGACGGCGGGCACGTCCTCGACCAGCGTCTGCTCCGCCTCATGGAAGAGTTTGAGCCGCTCCTCGGTCGAACCCAGGAAGGAGGAGGCCTCCTTGACCTTGGCGTCGAACGTCGGGTTCGACCATGAATGGCGCCCGCCCGAGAGCCAGACGCCCAGCATGTTGGTCGGATCGAGGAAGTCCATCCCGTAGCTGACGTAGCCGAGCAGGATCTCGGTCGGCTTGGCGGTCAGCGCCGCCATGTAGCCGGTCTGGTCCTTCTCGAGCAATTCGACGTCGATGTTCAGGTTCTGCTTGATCATCGCCGCGAAGGCCCCGGAGACGGCCTTGTCGAGCGGGGTCGGGGCGCGCAGCCACATCTGCTGCTTCGGGAAGCCGTCGCCGTCCGGATAGCCTGCCTCCGTGAGCAGCTGCTTGGCCTTGGCCGGTTCGAACGCCTGGATGCCCTTGAACCCTTCCCGGTCCGATCCGGGGAAGCCCGGCGCCAGCCACGAGTAGGCGGGGCTGCCCATCGGGCCGAGCACCTTGCTCGCGATCACGTCGCGGTCGATCGCGTGGCTCCAAGCCTGCCGCACCTTCGGATCGTCGAACGGCTTCTTGGTGACGTCGAAGTAGACGTAGAACGTCCGGAAGTCGCCGACCGAGGAGTGGACGTCCTTCGGGAAGAGGTCCGTCGCGATTTTCTGCTGGGCGGGCGTGAGCCCTTCCATCAGGTCGATCTCGTCCGACTGGTACATCGTGAAATGCGTGCTGAAGTCGGCAAGCTTGACGATCACCTTCTGAATCGCGACGTCGAGCGTGCCGCGATAGCTGGCGTTGCGGGTGTAGACGATGTGCTGGTCCTGGATCCACTCGTTGAGGATGAACGGACCGGAGGAGACCGCCGTCTCCGGCTTGTTGTTGTAGAGCGGCCCGTGCTTCAGCAGCGCCGCGGCCGAGAGCGGGAGCGAGTAGAGCAGCATCGCGGGCAGGTACGGCGCCGGGGCCTGCGTCTCGATGATCAGCGTCTGCGCGTCCGCGCCCTGGCGCACGCCGACGTCCGTGAGCGGAACCTTGCCCGTGATCGCCGAATCCCACCCCTTGATCACGCCCTGCCAGAACCAGGTGAAGTCCCAGGCGTGCTTCGGGTCAGCGGCGTACTGGAAGGTCGCGACCCAGTCGTTCGCCGTCACCGCGGCGCCGTCGCTCCAGACGAGCTTCGGGTCGAGCTTGAACGTCCAGGTCACCCCGTCCGCCCCGACCGCCCACTCCGTCGCCGCGGCGGGCACGATCTTGAAGTTCTTGTCGACGCGGACGAGCGGGTCGCTGAAGAGGTCGGCCGCGTAGCTGGGGCGCTTGTAGACGTTCTCGTAGAAGTCCATCACGCTGGTCGTGGTCGGATCCGACGGCACGATCAGGATCTGCTTGTCTTCCGGAGCGGCGCCCGCGGGAAGGCTCATCCGCGCCCTGAGCAGGCCGGGGCCGACGCCGGTGGGCGAGGCGAGGACGCCGGACGCCCCGAGCAGACGCGCGCCCGCGATGCCCGCGGTCAGGCCGGCTGCGCCGCGCAGGAGGGCCCGCCGGTCCAGGCTGATCCCAGGTTGGACCGGCGCGTCGCCGCGTCCATGGTTCGAATCGCGCATGTGCTGACCTCCGGATAGGATAGGCGGCGACGGGTCGTCGTCCGCATCTCTCGCGTCTGTTCTGGGCCGATGACTCATAGTACAGCAGCGATCCGGGCGTCGGGACCATAGCCGGAGCCGTTGTTTTTTGCATCGAGCCGGGCAATGGCGACGTCGGAACGCGGTTCGACCGGCGGAGGACCGTCGAATGTGGCGCGGTCAGAGCCAGCGCTCGAGCCAGGGGAATGCCTTCTCGCCGTTGAAGCGGTGGCCGCCGGCGAAGACGTCGATGTCCACGCGGTCCTCGGCCGAGAGCACGCGGTAGGCGCGCCGCACGTCGCGGTAGGCGTCGCGGACCACCTCGTTCGTGTGGTGTTGGTCGCCGGTTCCGCTCTCGATCAGGAGCGGGCGCGGCGCGATCAGCGAGACGACGTCGGGCAGATCGGCGTGGCGCAGGAGATGCGGCACGTACTGACAGGGGCACTCGGGGGCGTCGATCAGCGTGTCCTTGAAGGTGCCGAACGCGCCGCTGATGACCGCGACCCGCACGCGCTCGTCGAGCGCGGCGGTGTACATCGTGTGCGTCCCGCCCCACGAGAGCCCGACGCAGGCGATCCGGTCCGGGTCGACGTCCTCTCTGGACTGGAGGTAGTCGATCGCGCGGATCGCGTCCCAGGTGCGCAGCCCGACCAGCGTCTTGCCGAGCAGCAGGGCGGTGGTGGACGCCCAGGCGCAGTCCATGCCGTCCTCCCCGCGCTCGCCGAACGCCCGCGCGTCGGGGATCAGCACGATGTAGCCGCGCTCGGCGAGCTGGTGGCCGTAGTCGTAGTTCAGCGGCCGGATCCGGCGCTGCCGCTCCTTCAGGCTCGGCGCGATCCCGGTGACGTCGTCCTTGCCCCGTCCGTGCCCGTGGAGGCAGAGCACGGCCGGCGTGCGTTCCCCGAAGCGCCGGGTTTTCGGCAGCAGCAGATAGGCGGAGACGAGGACGCCAGGCTCGCTCTGGAAAATGATCCGCCGCCGCGTGTAGCGCTCCTCATCCCGCTCGTCGAGCGTTCGCGGATCGAGCGGTACGCGCCGCTCCGGGAACGCCCCGATCAGGTCCTTCAGCTGCCGGACGAGACCCGCCCGCCACTCCTCCCATTCGTCCACGCTTTCCGCGCGGAACGCCATGCCTGGGCGCAATTCCGCCGCGATCCGCTCGAAATACGCCCTGCCCGAGAGGCCTGTGCGGTCGTCCATGCCGGGTTTGGTCCTCCTTCATCGCTGGCGCTGGAAGAAAACGACGAGATCCTTCGTGCCTCAGTAGGACGTCCAGCGATCATTGCCCGGCGGTGGGCGAGGCGTCGTGGTCGGCGGGCGGTTCGGGGACGGGGTAGAGGTGGGGCAGGTGGGTCCGGGCGTCGGTCGTCGAGAAGCGCCAGCTGGTCTTGGTGGCCGCCGCATTCCGCGCGGCGGCCCACGACGCGAGCTCCCGTTCCAGGGTCGCGCGATCGGGGATGCGCCGGTCGAGGCACTGGCGGGAGAGGACCGAGAGCTCG
>JBPCRG010000233.1:0-6823 GCA_050997095.1 Thermomicrobiales bacterium
ATATCGATGGGATCTTCATATGAACGTCTCCGTCGATGACCGTTGTCCGGATCCTGCAACCACCATGCGTCTCGCCCGGCTCACGGCTCACGGCCCAAAGCAGCATTGTATGGCAGCGATCGAGCCGGACGCTGCAAAGTGCGTCGTCCTGTGCGACGATCGAAGCTCCGGCGCGGCGATCCGGAGTCGGTCCGCGGCGTGGGACGTCCAACGCAGTCAGACGTGGAGCATGGTATGACACGCACGATCGCACCATTCGGCTCTTGGAGATCGCCCATCACCTCCGCATCGATCGTCGCCGGCACGATCGGGCTGGGCGACGTGGCGCTCGACGGCGGGGACGTCTATTGGGTCGAGTCGCGGCCGAACGAGGCCGGACGCAAGGTGATCGTGCGCCGCACGCCCGACGACGCCCGCGCCGATGTCAATCCCGCCCCGTTCAACGCCCGCACCCGCGTCCATGAATACGGCGGCGGCGCGTACACGGCCGTGGACGGCGTCGTCTACCTGTCGAATTACGCCGACCAGCGCGTCTACCGCTTCGAGGTCACCGGCGAGGCGATCGCGCTCACGCCGCCGCTCCCCCTCCGCTACGCCGACTACGAGCCGGACCGGACGCGTGGGCGTCTGATCTGCGTCCGCGAGGACCACCGGGAGTCCGACCAGCACGCCGTGAACACGATCGTCGCGATCGGCACGACCGGCGAAAACGCCGAAAGCGGCGGCGACGTCCTCGTCGCGGGCAACGACTTCTACTCCGATCCCCGCCTCAGTCCGGACGGCGCCAAGCTGGCTTGGCTGACCTGGAGCCATCCGAACATGCCGTGGGACGGGACCGAGCTCTGGGTCGCCGACATGGCCGAAGATGGCTCGATCCGCGACGCCGTGATCGTCGCGGGCGGTCCCGACGAGTCGATCTTCCAGCCCGAGTGGTCACCGGACGGCGTGCTGCACTTCGTCTCCGACCGGTCGGGGTGGTGGAACCTGCACCGCTCGCACGGAGCCGCATCCGAATCGCTGGCGCCGATGGAGGCGGAATTCGGCCGGCCGCAGTGGGTCTTCGGCCAGACGACGTACGGCTTCGCCTCCGCCGACCGGATCGTCTGCACCTACTCGCAGGGCGGCAGGTCCTTCCTCGCCACGATCGACCTCGCCTCCAACCATCTCGAGACGGTCGCGACCCCGTACACCGACATCGAAGGCATCCAGGTCCGGGGCGACATCGTCGCCTTCTTCGCCGGTTCGCCGACGCAGGGCTGGGCGGTGCTCCAGCACGACCTCGGCTCCGGCGACACCGTGCCGCTGAAGGCGTCGTCCAATGAGACTGTCGACCCTGGATATCTGTCGCAGCCCCGGCCGATCGAATTCCCGACCGAAAACGGCCTCACCGCGTTCGGCTTCTTCTATCCGCCGGTCAACGCGGACTTCTCGGCGCCGGAGGGCGAACTGCCGCCGCTGGTCGTGCTGAGCCACGGCGGCCCGACCGGCTCGACCTCCACCGTGCTCAGCCTCTCCCTGCAATATTGGACGAGCCGCGGCTTCGCGATCCTCGACGTCGACTACGGCGGCAGCACCGGCTACGGCCGCGCCTACCGCGAGCGGCTGAAGGATGAGTGGGGAATCGTCGACGTCGACGACTGCGTGAACGGCGCCAGCTTCCTGGTGGCCGAGGGGCTGGTCGACGGGGAGCGGCTGACGATCCGCGGCTGGAGCGCCAGCGGCTACACGACGTTGGCGGCGCTCACCTTCCGCGACGCGTTCAAGGCCGGCGCGAGCCATTTCGGGATCAGCGACCTCGAGGCGATGGCGCAGGACACCCACAAGTTCGAGTCGCGCTACCTCGACGGGTTGATCGGCCCCTATCCCGAGCGCAAGGATCTCTACCTCGCCCGGTCGCCGATCCATTTCGTCGACGACCTCGCCTGCCCCCTGATCCTGTTCCAGGGCTTGGAGGACAAGGTCGTGCCGCCGAACCAGGCGCAGATGATGTTCGACGCGGTCGACGCCAAAGGCCTGCCCGTGGCCCTGGTCATGTTCGAAGGCGAGCAGCACGGCTTCCGCCAAGCGAAGAACATCCGCCGCGCCTTGGACGGCGAGCTCTACTTCCTCTCCCGCGTCTTCGGCTTCGATCCGGCCGAGGCGATCGATCCGGTCGACATCGCGAACGCCTGAGGCTCCAGACAGAAGGCTGAACTCGACCAGAAAGGGTCATGGACCTGATGTCACGGAAACGCCGCCCCGCCCGTCGTCGTAGGGGAGGGTCCCGTGCCCTCCCGACGCCGCCGTCCGTGCGCTTGCGGTCCGACGCCATCGTCCGTCGTAGGGGAGGCACCGGATCCTCCCCTGCGACGACGATTGGCGCGGCCCTTGGGCCGACCTACTCCTCTTCGATCAGCCCCGCCGCCTTGTCCTCCGAGCCGTTGAAGGTAATCTTGCCGGAGAGCTCGGGCGATCCGGCCTTGATCCGGGAGCGGATCTCCTCCATCACGTCGGGGTTGTGCTTGAGATACTCCTTCGAGTTCTCGCGGCCCTGCCCGATCCGCTCGTCGCCGAAGGAGAACCAGGATCCCGTCTTCTTGACGATCCCCAGGTCGACGGCGACGTCGAGGATGCTGCCGGTGATCGAGATCCCCTCGTTGTACATGATGTCGAACTCGGCCTGCCGGAAGGGCGGCGCGACCTTGTTCTTGACGACCTTGACCCGGACCCGGGAGCCGACCGCGTCGGTCCCGACCTTGATCGTCTCGATCCGGCGGATGTCGAGCCGGGTCGAGGCGTAGAACTTGAGCGCGTTGCCGCCGGTCGTCGTCTCCGGGCTGCCGAACATCACGCCGATCTTCGAGCGGAGCTGGTTGATGAAGATCACGCAGGTCTTGGTCCTGCTGATCGTGCCGGTCAGCTTGCGCAGCGCCTGGCTCATCAACCGCGCCTGGAGGCCGACGTGGGAGTCGCCCATGTCGCCGTCGATCTCGGCCTTCGGCACGAGCGCGGCAACCGAGTCGATCACGATCACGTCGATCGCGCCGGAGCGCACGAGCGTCTCCACGATCTCGAGCGCCTGCTCGCCGGTGTCCGGCTGCGAGATGAGCAGGTCGTCGAGATTGACACCGAGCCGCGCGGCGTAGATCGGATCGAGCGCATGCTCGGCGTCGATGTAGGCGGCGATGCCGCCCAACTTCTGGGCCTCGGCGATGATGTGCAGCGCCAGCGTCGTCTTGCCGGAGGACTCGGGACCGTAGATCTCCGTGATCCGGCCGCGCGGCACGCCGCCGATGCCCAGAGCCATGTCCAGCGCGATGCCGCCCGTGGGGATCGACTCCACCTGGACGGCGTTCGCCTCCCCCATCTTCATGATCGAGCCTTTGCCGAAGGCGCGCTCGATCTGGGTGATGGCGAGTTCGAGCGCGCGCTCGCGTTCAGTGGCCATGTCTGGAGCCGTCCTTTCCGGGGGCGGGAGGGAATGTCGATTGCGGATCGCGCGTGCAGAATTAGAAAAAGTGTTCTAATTCCTTCGCCAATTTTAGTCTATTGTGGAGGAGTCGTCAAACTTCCGCCAGCTCCGAGAGGCCGCGGAACCGCCGACGCCGGGGCGGATCCGACCCTCGGAAAGCGGCGGCCGTGGCGCGTTCAGCGCGGTGGCGCGATCCGGATCTCGGCGATCCCGCCGATCGTCGCGAGACCGTCCGGGTTGGCGACCGTGAACCGCACATAGCGAGCGTCGAGACCCGCCGACGCCCGCCCCCACTCGCCGGGACCCGGCTGCTCCGGCATCGCGAGGGCTGTCCACGTCCGGCGATCGTCCGAGACCGCGATGGTCAACGAGCCTTGGATCCCGCCCGCCCCGGCTTGCCAATCGACGCTCCCGATCGGCGCGCTCGAGCCGAGGTCGGCGATCAGGTAGATGCTCCGCGGCGCGGAATCGCCCGCCGATTCCCAGACTGTCGCCGGGTCGCCGTCGACCGCCGCCAGACCGCTCGTGGAACCGGGGCTGCGGCGCAGATGGGCGACCGGATATCCGGCATCCGCGTCTCCGGCCGAGGCAGCCGACAGGCCGACCGGCGCCGTCGCCTGGAATGGGACGTCCGTCGAAGTCGGGGTCTCGGTCGGAGTCGGCACGTCGGTGGGCGCGAGGGTCGGCACGGCGGTCGCCGCGTCGGTTGGCGACGCAGTCGGCTCGAACGTCGCCGTCTCTGTCGGCGCCGCCGTCGCGGCAGCCGTCGGGGACGGCGCGGGCGTCGTCGTCGCGACCGGCTGGGGGAGGGCGGTGGATGGGCGGGTCGCACTCGCCGTGGCGATCGTCGGCGGCGGGCTCGGCGACGTGGCGGCTGCAGGCGCGAGCTGCGCCGGCGCGACGGCCGGCGGGTATGCGACGAATTCCGCGAGTCCGCCCAGACGCGACTCGTGGTACGGGTTCGGGAAGTAGGCCCGCAGGTAACGACCCTGAACGGGGGTGCGCAGCGTGTACTCCTGCCAGACGCCGACCGGTTTGTTGCCGGAGTTGCGAATCCGGGTCCAGGTGACGAGGTCGGTCGAGACCTCGAACCGCATCGAGTCGGCGATCCCCGTCTGACCGAAGATCCAGGCAATCCGCCCGATCGAGCGCACGGTGCCGAAATCCTCGTAGACGAATCCGGATGGGAGCGGAGGGTTCGCCGCGGTCGTCGACCAGACGGTCGAGAGACTGCGGTCGCCGACGAAGGCCGTCGAATTCGACGGCGCCGTGCCTCCGGTCGCACGCGCCTTATAGGACCCCCAGAAGCGCGACGTCGACGTCAATGTCGACGTCGGTGTGTTCGCGGGGGTGGACGTCGCCGTCGGCGCATTCGTCGGAATCAGCGTCGGGGTGATGGTCGGCTTGGGCGTCGACGTCGACGTGGGCGTGTTCGTCGCCGTCTTTGTCGGGCTGGGCGCCGTGGTCGGGGAGGGCGGGCTCGTCGGGATCGGCGTCGCCGTCGAGGTCCTCGTCGGAATAGGCGTCGCCGTGGACGTGTTGGTCGGAATCGTCGTGACTCTCGCGGTCGGTGAACTCGTCGCCGTCGGCGTCACCGTCGGCGGCGTTGTCGCGATGGCCGTGCTGGTTGGGACGGATGTGCTGGTCGCCGTCGCGGTGGCGGTCGGGGTTCTGGTCGGTGTGCGCGTCGGAGTTGCCGTCACGGTGGCGGTGGCGGTGGGCGTTCTGGTCGGCGTCGGGGTCACCGTGGCGGTGGTCGTTCCGGTTGGAGTTCTGGTCGGAGTCGGGGTGGGCGTCGGCGTGGTCGGCGCGTTCGACCCGAGCCAGAGCGCGGGCTCGCCCGATTTGCCGCCGGTGAAGCCCCCGAACGAGTTTTGGGGGACGGTGGCGGAACTGGCCAGCCAGCTCTTCACTTCCGCGACGGACTTGCCGCGGTTCTGCGACTTGAAGAGAGCCACCGCCCCGGTCACGTGCGGCGTGGCCATGCTCGTGCCACTCATGTAGACGAGCGTCCCGACCGCGTTGTACGAGAGTTGACAGGTTCCCGGCGCGGAGATCTCGACCTCGGGGCCGTAGTTGGAGTAGCTGGCGAGCGCGTCATCCGGCCCTGCCGACGGGGTGCAGGGAGCGGTACCGCCCCCGCCGCCAAAGCAGTTGTAGTCGCTGTAGGACGAGACGGTGATCACCTCGGGATAGACGGCGGGCGTCACGGGCGCATTGAATCCGTTCCCGGCGACCGGCATGCCGGCGTTGCCGGCAGCGACGACGATCGGAATGCCGAAAGCCGTCACGTTGCAGATCGCGGTGTGCAACGGACTGGCGGCGCAATCGTTCACGTTTTCGCCGGAAACGGCGCTGCCGACGATGCTCATGTTGACGACGTCGATCGTCGCGGAGTTCGCGGCCACCCACTCCAATCCGCAGATCAGGGTGGATGTCAAGCCGCCGTTGGCGTCGAGGACGCGGACCGACCAGATGTTCGCGCCGGGCGCGACTCCGACCATGCCGCTCCCGTTGTCGATCGCGCCGATCGTCCCGGCCACGTGGTTGCCGTGGGCGCTCGTCGCGGAATACGACCCGACGTACGTCGTGCAATTGCGGTTCGCCGCCTGCGCCCCGTCGAATGCATCGAAGCCGCCGACGACGTTCAGGTCGGGAATCGTCGACACGCCCGCGTCGAGCACCGCGACATTGGCGGCGATCTTGGGGCCGGGGTTGCCGAAGTCCGCGATCGGGTTGGTGTCCGCGCCGATCCGCTTCATGTCGATGGTGACCGTCTGGGCTGCGGCATGGTACGGGCTGTCCAGGTAGATCCCGGCCACGCGCGGGTCCAGCGCGAGGATGCGCGCCTGCGCCGCCGTGAGCGTCGCGGAGTAGCCGTCGAGGACCTGGGAGAAGACCAGCTTCGGGGTGACGCCGGCGTCGACCGCGGCGCTGCGGACCGCGGAAGCCGACACCGCGCCGCTGTTCAGGACGACGATCACGTCGCCCGACGGCACGTCCGCCGCCTAGGCCCGCGCCTTCAGCGACACCTTTCCCGGGACGTTCGCCGGGATCGCCGGTGCGGCGACGGCGAGGACTAGCCCCACGATCGCGAACCAACGAAGAAGGGTCCGGTTCACGATCACGGTCATCGACTCCTGCTCAATCTGTCGTTGCGGTCGCGGTAGGGTATCGGGGCATCGCGGACGCCCGGGAATTTCCACTCCTCAGGATACGGGGGCGGTTTACGATGCGCCAGGGGCCCATCGTCCCCAATTTCTTGATCCGGGCGGCCGGAACGCATCATGGAAGACGTTGCCGCATGCCGGTCCTCGCCACGGAAGGGATGTGGACCGACCTTCCACCTTAAACGGCGGCGGGGGCCGGTCC
>JBPCRG010000373.1:0-3329 GCA_050997095.1 Thermomicrobiales bacterium
CGCCAAGGTCGTGCGAGGCCATCACGAGGAGGTCGCCCGATTGCGTCGCGGCGACCAGCTCGCGGCACGGTTGGCCGAATCGCACCTCCGTCTCCGCGACGAGTCCGGATACGACGATCCTACCCGCGATGGACTGCAGGTAGGCGGCCGCGGCCGAGTGCTCGTCGGCGCGTGCCTGATCGGCGTCGGCATACTCCAACGACGCGCCGAGTTGACCGTAGCGGGTGAGATCCACGAAGCGCACCAGATGGATCGTCGCACCGGTCAGGCGGGCCAATCGCTCCGCGTCGGGAAGCGCCCGCTCCGCGAACCTCGATCCGTCCAGAGGGACAACAATGCGCTGATACACGGTGGCCTCCTTTTCGCTGGGACATCCTCTCCGGAAACCAGCATAGCGGCGCCTCCGTCACAACTGCGCGCCCTGGGCGTCGAGCGCTGTTGCAATCGCATCACAATCGTGAACTGACAATGGGGTCACGGACCGCAATGCGATTATCACGACAGGGCGTTGAGCCGATTCTCGGCGCGCGATGCGCGGTCCTTTGGCGGATTCGTGACTCAGAGGGACATCCCCCAATGCCGCAGATCTCCAGAGACGATCTCATCCGCACGCTCCTGCGACCGGAGGCCTACCCTTGGAATCCAACTTCGGTCGAACTCGTCGAGACCCACATGTCCTGGGTCTTTCTCGCCGGCGACCGGGTGGTCAAGATCAAGCGTCCCGTCCGTTTCGGGTTCGTCGACCATTCCGGAATCGGGCAGCGGCGCTTCTCCTGCGAGGAGGAGGTTCGGCTCAACCGGCGGTTGACCGACGGCGTCTACCTGGGGACCGTTCCGGTCGGCCGTCACGGCGACCGGCTGGTCGTCGGAGGGGAGGGAGAACCCTTCGACTGGGCCACGTTGATGCGGTGCCTCCCCGCCGAGCGGATGCTCGACTCGCTGCTCTCGTCGGGATCGGCGCCCGGCGATTTGGCCGACCTCCTTGCCCGCCGTCTGATCCCGTTCCATCGGGAGGCGGCGCCGCGGTGCGACCGCGGGACCGGCGGCTCAGAGGCCGCCGTGAGGGCTGTCGTCACCAGCAATCTGGATGAGCTGCGCGCCTTCGCCGGGGGGCCGATCGGGGCGGTCCAGTTCGCTCTCGTGGAGGAGGCGATGCGCGCCTTCCTGGTCGACAACGCCCCGCTCCTTCGGCGACGCGTCAGCGACGGTTGGGTGAGGGAGGGCCACGGCGACCTCCGGACCGAGCACATCTGCCTGGACGGCGGCGTGGTGCAGATCTTCGATTGCGTCGAGTTCAGTCGGGCGATCCGATGCGCCGACGTCGCCAGCGATCTCGCGTTTCTGCTGATGGATCTCGGCCGGCTCGGCGCCGAGTCGATCGGCTCCGGATTGAAGGAACGCTACAACGAGGCACGGATCGACCTGCCTCCGCCGCTGGTTCGGTTCTACCGCGCGCACCGGGCACTTGTCCGGGCAAAGATCGATTGCCTGACGATCGCCGAAGGGCTCCGGCCCCATCCCGGCCTGGCTTCCGCCGCCGCGGTCCATCTTGATCTCGCGACCCTTTCGTCGTTGACGGTGCGACCCTTCGTGATCGCGATGACGGGACTGAGCGGAACCGGCAAGTCCACCGTCGCGGCAGCGATCGCCCGGGCGACCGGCGCAGACATGGTCGCGTCCGATGTCGTGCGGAAGGAGTTGGCCGGAGTGACGGGATCGTGCCCGGCGGGATGGGGCGAAGGACTCTATGGGGCCGAATGGAACGAACGCACGTACGAGCGCCTCCTCGCCGTGGCGGCGGAATCGCTGGGGGCGGGACGCCCGGCGGTCCTCGACGCGACGTTCCTCGACGAGAGGTGGCGGGAACGGGCGGTCGGGCTGGCAAGCGCGGCTTCGGCGCCGTTTCTGCTGGTCGAGACCGTGTGCGACGAGCAGTTGGCCGCGGCCCGGATCGCCGCCCGGAGCGCGGGCGGCAGATCCGCCTCGGACGCCGACATCGCGGTTCACGACCGTCAGCGCGCGATGCGCGCCGGATCACCCGTCGCCGTGCCGTCCGGAGTCGTCGTCGTCCGCGTGGACACGGGAACAGAGGCCGGAGGTCGCCTGGATCCGGTCTTTGCCGCGCTGAACAAAGCCGGAGTCCTGCGGACACATCCGCCCGCCGGGTTGACCTGGCGCTAAGGAGATTGCATGTGCGGCTTCGTCGCGACGCCATCGCCGTGTTTGCACGCGGTCGCGGGAAGGGCGCAGCCGAGCAGATCGACGTCGATGCGTTCGACCCCATCTTCGAACCGCACGGTTTCGGGGAGGCCGAGACCGCGGAGGAGGTTGAGCATCCGGAGATTCTGCGGCAAGACGTACGCGCACAGCACGGTCACGCCCCGCCGCCTCGCCGCCTCGATCAGCCGCAGGGTCAACTGCAGACCGAGCCCGCGACCCTGCCAAGCATTCGCGACGATGGCCGCGTACTCGGCCCGATTCGACCCCGGCTCCCGGTCGAATCGGGCGACGCCGATGATCTCGTCCGGATCGGCGGGCAGGACCGCGACGAGGGCGAACCGGTCCACGCCGTCGAGCTCGGTGAAGTCCCTCGCCTGCGCGTCGCCCAGCGTGCGCTGCATGGCGAAGAAGCGGAGGTAGATCGAGACGTCGCTGTGCCGACCGTGGAAGCGCTGGAGCGCCTCCCGGTCGGATGCGAGGATCGGCCGATAGTGGAGGACGCTGCCATTCGAGAGGACGATCGTCCCGGTGTCGGGACTCAGATTCTCCATGCTCGCCGTCCTTGTCGTGACGGGAAGATGTCCGGGGCTGATGGGGTCCATCCATTCGCAATCGTACCTTGACATTCCCCTTTCCCCAGGCAAGCCGCGCCTCGACGTCTCTGCGCCGGTATCATGCGCCTCCAGCATCGCGCTTCAGGCGCGATAGGCGCGGCACCGATTTCGCGGCGAGGGTTTCAACAGCGCGACAGGTCGGCGTCACCGAGGAGCGGGAATGATTCCACATCGATGCATGCCGGGCGGAAGACCTTGAAGGCCGGGTACGTCTCCGCGGACGACTCGGTCCGGCTGATCCGGCCGGGCGACCGCGTCTATCTGCACGAAGTGGCGATGACGCCGTTCGAGCTTCTGGACGCATTGATTCGCCGGGCCGGCGAACTCTCCGATGTCGAGACGATCTCCCTGCACACGGAGGGTCCGGCCCCGCACGTCGCGCCCGCGCTGGCGGGGCGGATCCGGCACAACGCGCTCTTCGCCGGCGCCAACGTGCGCGCCGCGGTCAACGACGGACGGGCCGACTACACCCCGGTCTTCCTCTCGGACGTCCCG
>JBPCRG010000375.1:0-5441 GCA_050997095.1 Thermomicrobiales bacterium
GCCGGGCGGCGAGCGCCATGTTCCTCTGCGTCCGGACGTTATCCCAGGCCAGATGCAGCTTCTGGATCGCGTCGACGTATTCGGGGGCGAAATCCGGTTTGCCGAGTTGGAAATCGACCAGGGTGACGCCCTTTTCGGCGAAGAGCGGCTGCAGCGTCTCGAGCATCCGCGCCTCGATCTCGACCAATTTGACCTGCGCCGGATGGTTCTGGGCTGAGTCTTGGCCTTCGGTCACCGCCTCGCCGCCGTAGAGTTGGGCGGCGCTGTACTCCTGCGCGATCTGCCGCACCTTGGGGCGCGAGTAGAACTCGACGACGCGGACGTCGACCTCGTCCATGTTCCGGGCGACGTCGCGGTAGACCATCTCCGCGCTCTCCTTCTTGACCAGGAACCCGATCCGGTAGGAGAGCTGAACCTCTTGTCCGTCGGAGGTGGGACCCTTCACGACGCCGTCCGTGTAGTCGGCGTTCACCGTCTTTCCGGCCTCGTAGGTGGTCCGGCGCGTGCTGAAGCAATGGATCTCCCTGCCCAACCCGCGGCTGTGGAGACCGGGCCCCGCGTCGCCGGAGACCTCCCCCCATTTCGTCACCTTGCAGACCTCCCCCTCGTCCACGGTCTGGAGACGGGAGAGCATCGCGACGACGGCGATCAGGGCCAGCCCGGCTCCGAGGAGCGGCCACGCGCGACGTCCCGGCCTTCCTGTCAGTTTCACGATGGATCGGACCATGCTCGGCCTCTCTTTCCATGCGTTCGAGCGACGGCGGTTCGGGTCGGGATGCCGACGGATCGGCGGGATTCGCGCAGAGGGCCCGGATGCGGCCCGGCGGCGTCAATTGGTCGAGGAATTGAGCGGTTTGGTCACGATGGTGAGGCGGCCGGCATGGAGCGTGATCGAAACGGGGGTGAGGCGGTGCAGATCGAGCGCGCCGTTGATCCCGTTCTCCATCCCGCGCTCGAATCCATCCTTGGTCAGGAGCACGCCAAGGACCTTCCCGCTCATCGTCGCCTGGGTGAAATCGATTCGCCCGCCGACGACCGCCGGAACCGCGGAGTACCCCGCGGCGTCGCCGAACGACAGGGTGATGCCGCGAGCGTCGATTTCGGTCAGAGATCCGAAGATGGAGGCGCCGCCGGTTCCGGTCGTGATGCCGGACCTTCCGGCATCGACGGCATTGTTGGCGTCGAGATCGTCCGCCTCGAGTCCGACGATGCCGTCCGGACGCGCGTTTGCGCTCCGGTCGAGCGCGTCCGAGATGGATCCCTTGACGCTCTCCGCCAATTGGTCCGAAACCACCGCCTGCTGCTCCGCCAGCGTCGTCCGGATCTTCGGCAGGACGACGAAATGCCCCAACGACCCCCCGCCGACGCACAGCAGGAAGAACGACACCAGCACCGCCACAAGCCAACCGGGCATGCCGTCCCTCTTCGGACGATAGGCGGGGCCGCCGCTCGGACGTGCCCAATCGCTTCCGGAGTCGATGAATGGACGGTGGGCCATCACCGGTCACCTCCGCTGTCGGAGATCCGCCTGCTGCGCGTCGAGAACATCGCCCACCTCCGGTTCCCTGCGGCGACGGAGTCCGGCCGTCGTGGTCACAGGGTCCGCTGGTCGCGGTGGCGGGGACAGGTGGAAAGTACGTAGTTTCCGGCGCGATCGCGCGGCGACCGGCTTACGTACATTGCGCACGCCGGGGTCGGGCGGCTTTGCGGCGGGATCAGCAGAGGCCGTGGCGCACCGCGTGGAGGGCCGCGCCGGTGCGGGAGTCGATGCCAAGCTTGTCGCAGATATGCGTGACGTGGGTGGTCACCGTGCGTCGGCTGAGAAAGAGCGCGTCGGCGATCTGCTGATCGGTCTGTGCCTGGGCGAGCAGACAAAGCACTTCGCGTTCCCGGCGGGTGAGACCGGCGGCGTGCGCGGCGTCATGGCCGTCGGCGATGGTCGCGGGCGCCTCTCCGGTTTCTGACGGCAGGGTGGCGAGGTCGTGATCGGGGCCGATCGGCGGGAGCTCGGAGGTGGCGGACAGGCTGAGCGGCGCAAGATCGACGTCGGCGGTTTCGCCCAGAACGCCGATGTCGACGATCGCATCCCGGTTCAACTGCATCCAAAACCGGTCGCACGCATCCTCGATAGTCGAGAGATTCGCCGCGACGCGCGGCCGCATCTCCTCGGCATCGTACCCGCGGCGGATCACCCTGACGTAGCGATCGAGCCAGTCGCGGGTCGAATCCAGCAGTTCGAGCATCGGGGCGGCGGCCTGTTCTTTGCCGTCCTCGGCGATCGCCGCGAGCGTCTGCCGTGTCCGCGCGGCGATCCGGCCGACCTGCGCGGCGAACGCCGGGTCCGTGACGCGCGCGGCGAGCGATTCGATGTCCGCGTGGAGGAGCGTGCAGGTCGCGAACACGGTGCTGGCCGCCGCGGCGACGCCCCCCTCGGACGGTTCGGGATCGGAGGGGATCGCGAGCCTGAGCCCGGCGTAGACGGCGAAGGGGACGGTGAGCGCGACCCACAGATTCCAGCCGACGACGGTCAGCACCGCCATCAGGGTCAGGCATGTCCCGCCGCGCACGATGTCGTGGTCACGGATCGGCGCGAGACATCGTTGGAGCAGCCCCGGAGAGTCACGCAATCCCGACCTCCAGCCAACGTCTTCGGCGCCTCGAAGATCTTCCCTGAACCCGCCGGCGCCTTGGCGCGGCGGCGCGGCGGACGGGCGGAGGGAGAATCCGGCGTCTGATCGGTGAATGCGTCCGTGCCGCTGAGCTTACCGGAAAACATGCATGAAGGGAGGGCGACAGTCTCCGGGCTTGGCTCAGTGCGACGGAGCGTCACTCTCCCGCGTACTGGCGGGCGCCCGTCGCGTGCTTGGGGAGGATTTTTCCGATGGGCGAAACGCTCGGAGGCGCCGGGAGCGCGCTAGGCCTGCTCGAAGACGATCTCCTGCGCGCCGTTCCAGACGACGCGGCGACCGACTTCTCTAAGCTGGTCCTTGCCCTCGACGATGGTCAGGAAGTGATTGCCCGCCAGCTGCCCCATCTTGCTCGCGAAGAGCGCGGGGCCGTAGGGGAAGAGCACCTCGGTCTCGCTGTAGCCGCCGGGGTAGAAGAGGATCTCGCCGGGGGCAGGGTGGCTCGTGTGGTTCTCGAAGCCGAAGTCGACCTTGAAGTCGCCGAGCGGGATCCAGCCGGACTCGCCGCTCCACCGCGCCTGGATCAGCTTGCTGGTCCACGGCAGCAACCGCTGAAACGCCGCGCAGGTGATCGGCGCGGCCTCCTCCTCCAGCTTCGCCAGAAATACGATGTCGCCGCCGACCGTGATCCGAATCATCAGCCACTCCCCGTCACGCCGCGCCGCACCCCGGCGCCCGGCACGGTCACAGTTTACGCGCAGGCAGGAGGCCGCACCGGAGCGGTCGGACGAGGGAGAACGCGAGGGGACGCCCCGCACCGTCATTCCGGGCGGAGCCCGCAGGCGAATTCGCGGGGTGCTGGAATCTCTTTGAGCGAAGCGAAAATCACCGTTGGTTCGGGCGGTGATCCGTGACGGTGCACCGATCACCGAGGAAACGACGGATCTCTCGTTCGGAGTGGGCGGGTCGGATGTCCGATTGTCGAATTGTGGCGTCTCCATTCGACCAAGGTGTGGACGCCGACGATCGGCGACGCGATCAGTGAGGGGCACACCGAAACCATGGCGAAGAAGATCACCCCGTTCCTGTGGTTCGACGACAACGCCGAGGAGGCCGTGAACCACTATGTCTCGATCTTCAAGAACTCCGAGGTCCTGAGCGTCACCCGTTACCCTGAGGGTGCGCCGCTTCCCGCGGGGACAGTGATGGTGATCTCGTTCCGGCTCGACGGACAAGAGTTCGCCGCGCTGAACGGCGGGCCGCACTTCACATTCACGGAGGCGATCTCATTCTTCATCGACTGCGAGTCGCAGGATGAGGTGGACGAACTGTGGGGCAAGCTTTCCGCGGGCGGGGAGAAGAGCCGATGCGGCTGGCTGAAGGACAAGTACGGCCTGTCCTGGCAGGTCATCCCCTCGGCTCTGATCGAGATGCTTCAGGACGACGACCCCGAGAAAGCCGACCGGGTCATGCGGGCGATGCTCCAGATGGGCAAGATCGAGATCGCCGGGCTGAGGCAGGCCTACGAGGGGCGCTGATGCCCCGACTGTGATCATCGGGCCTGTTGGAGGAATCACGACGGTTCTCGCTCCGCTCGAAGGGATTCCTCGACTCCGCCTGCGGGCTCCGCTCGGAATGACGGGGTGCGGGGCAACGCGGAGCCGTCGGAAACGACGCCGATGGACGATGCACAGAGCCGTCGTGATGACGGCCGAGGAGGCGCGCCCCGCATGTCATTCCGACGCGGGAAGAATCTCGTCGGGCGGTCTGCGCATCGGCCAAACGATGATGTCAGCGTAGTCGACACGGGGTTTCCACCCCGTTCGGCGCCGGCTGGAAAGCGACTCACGGCCGTGGCATCGGCGGGACGGCGTCGAGCGCCGCAAGCACGCGCTCCGGGGTGAAGGGCTGGGCGGTGAGCCAGACGCCGACGGCGTCGTGGATCGCCGCGGCGACGGCCGCGGTGAAGGGGACGAGCGGCATCTCGGCCACGCCGCGCGCGCCGAAGGGGCCGTTCGGGTCGGCGAGCTCCAGGATCACCGCGGTGATGTCGGTCGGCATGTCAAGCGCGGTCGGCAGGAGATAGGTGCTGAAGTGGGGGGTCGTCACGTGCCCGTCCTTCATCTGGAAGTTCTCGAGCAGCGCGTAGCCGAGCGCCTGCGCCAGGCAGCCCTCGATCTGCGCCTCGACCTGCTGCCGGTTGATCGCCCGGCCGACGTCGTGCGCCGAGATGATCGCGGGCACCCGCACCTGACCGGTCAGCGTGTTGACCTCGACCTGGACCGCCTGCGCCGAATAGCCGTAGCAGTAGTTCGGGATGCCCGCGCCGGTGGCCGGGTCGAGGGCGGTCGTCGTCGGCGGACGGTACCGGTGCGTGGCGACCACGTGCTCGGTCTCGCTGTCGCGCCACTCCGCCAGCGCCTGCAGCGCCGCCTCGTGGACCGCGCGCCCGGCCATGAGGGTCAGGCGCGAGGCGGAGGCGCTGCCCGCGTTCGTCGTCTCGGCGCTGTCGTCGGTGACCATCGCCACCCGCTCCAGCGGCAGCCCCAGCGTCTCCGCCGCGATCTGCCGCAGCGCCAGATGCGTGCCCTGCCCGACATCCGCCGCGCCGACCCGGACGATCCCCCGCCTCTCCCCCTCGAACCGTCCCGTCAACTCCACCGTCGCCGTTGCCTGCTCCGGGAAGCCGAACGAGTACCCGACGTTCTTGATGCCGCAGGCGAAGCCGAGACCGGAACGCAAGTGGGGGTCAGGGATCGGGGATCGGGGGTCGGGGATCGACACTGGGGGCGATGTCGTCGCGTGGGCGATCAC
>JBPCRG010000459.1:0-3548 GCA_050997095.1 Thermomicrobiales bacterium
CTGCAAGGGTGAAAGGGACTGCGGAGCGCAATGGCTAGGGTCTACGATCAGATGACGATCTTCGGCGGCAACTCCAACCCGGAGCTGACCGAAGCAGTCTGTGACTATCTGGGGCTCCCGCGTGGGCGGGCCGAGGTCTTCAAGTTCAGTAACGACAACACCTTTGTCCGCATCGGCGAAAGCGTCCGCGAGAACGATGTCTTCGTGATCCAGTCGTTCGCCGAGCCGGTCAACGATTCGATCATGGAGCTGCTGATCATGATCGACACCCTTCGCCGCGCCTCGGCGGGCCGGATCACCGCCGTCATCCCCTACTTCGGCTACGGGCGGACCGACAAGAAGGACCAGCCGCGGGTGCCGATCACCGCCTGTCTCGTCGCCAAGCTGGTCGGCAACGCGGGCGCCGACCGCGCCCTCGCGATCGACCTGCACGCCGGGCAGATCCAGGGGTTCTTCGACATCCCCGTCGACGAGATGAGCGCGATGACCCTGACCGCCCAGTATTTCGTCGAGAAGCGGCTGACCAATCCCGTGGTCGTCTCGCCCGACCTCGGCAACACGAAGCGGGCGCGCAACTTCGCCGAGCTTCTGGACGCGCCGCTGGCGATCATCGAGAAGCGCCGCATCGGCAACGCAGACAAATCGGAGATCCTCAATCTGATCGGGTCGGTCGACGGCTGCCAAGTCGTGATCGTCGACGACGAGATCGACACCGCCGGCTCGATCACCCAGGCGGCCGACGTCTGCCTCCGGAACGGCGCGTCCGAGGTCTTCGCGACCTGCGTCCACCCCGTCCTCTCCGGCCCCGCGATCCAGCGGCTGCAGGAGAGCGCGATCCGCGAGGTCGTCGTGACCAACACCATCGCGCTGCCGCCCGAGAAACGGATCGACAAGATCGTCGTGCTCTCGATCGCGCCGCTGCTCGGCGAGACGATCCAGCGCATCCACACGGGCACCAGCGTCGTCACCGCCTACCGCGCCGCCGGCGCGACCGCGATGCGCGTCTAGCGAACTGGTCGCGACAACGGCTCGGGACCGACGACGGATTCCGCCTCGCTCCGGGCGATTCCTCGGAGGCGCGCCCCTGTCGTTCCGAGCGGAGCCCGCAGGCGGAGTCGAGGAATCTCTTCGAGCGGAGCGAGAAGCCCGTCAGTTTTGGCAGACCGGACGCATTCCCGTAGTCCGACCACTCCAGAATTCCCGGTGAGAAGATCCGCCCCGATTGTCATGCTGACGCAGGAAGAATCTCGCCGTGCTCTCACTCAAGCACGGCGTCACGGCTGCGGAGCAGAGGCGGGAGGCGTTTCCGCGTCCGATTCGTGACCGGTCGCGCTCAGCGCGTCGGCGATCGCCGAGGTGGTGATCTTGCCGTGGGAGGCGTTCCATACGGCTTTGCCGTCGTGGAGCACGATCACCTGCGGCGACTCGTGGCGGACGCCCGTCCGTTCCGCGATCGCGGCCGTGACGTCCCGCTGCTTCTCGACGTCGACGAGCGAGATGTCGCCCGGCATCCGCATCAGGCGGCGGAACGCGGCCCCGCTGATCGGGCAGCCGGGATCGTGCAGGAAGAGCACGACCGGCCGGGGATCGCCCTCCGCCGCGGGGCTCAGGAGCGCCTGGAACGCCTCCACGTCCGGGACGCGGTGAAAGGAGGCGGGCACGGACGCCGGCCGGGCGCCGGGGCCGAAGCGGGCCATCCCGAAGCGCAATCCGGCCCAGACGATCAGGATGATGAGCAGGGGATACCACATACCCACGGCGACCTCGACGGTCAGCGACCGGAAACACGGATGCCACGCGCACCGCGGACCGGCGCTGCGCTGGGAACGATACTCTTTCCTCGGGGTCCCTTTCAGACGGCATGCCACCGATCCGTACGTCCATCCCACGTTTCCCACGGGAGGTGAATTATGTCAAATCACGAAATAAAGCGATCATTCACCCGACGCGCGCTGGCGGCGTCGGCGCTCGCATTGCCGCTTGCGGGCCGTCACCTCGCCCGCATCCTTTCGGCGTCCGCTCGGACGGCGACCGGACCCGGCGACTGGTTCTCCGGAATGCTGCGGCTCGCGCCCGACGGCTTCGGCGCTCCGACCTCGCAGATCGCCGTGTTCGCCGACGTCGCCGCCGAGTTGAAGGCGCGGCGTCTCCCCGTCCGTCCGGCCCCGACGATTCCGCGGTCGCAGGGTGGAACAGCGCCCGGCAGCGGCTCTCGCTGCCCGATCTCTTCGTCCACGCGAACAATCCTTTCTGGCGCGCGACGTTCGGATTCGACGGCTTCGACGTCGACCAGTCGCTGATCGTCGGCGAACCTCCCTTGACCGTCAGGTTGCTGCGGGGGCGATTCGAGCGGCGCGGCGCCGCGTCTGCGCTGGCCGCGTCGGGCTACGCCACGATTCAGGACGGCGCCCAGACCATCTTCTCGCTTGCCGAGGACGGCATGATCGTCTATGGCAATCAGGCGAACGCATTGGCGCTCGCCTCATTCAACAACGTAGCCTTTCTGCCGGACGGGACGCTCGCCGCCGCCTCCCGGCTCGACTCCGTCTGGTTGGTCCTTGCCACCGCCGTGGGCAAGGCGCCGTCGCTTGCCGACAACCCCCAGGTCGTGACACTGTTCGCCGCGATCGACGCGGCGTTCGCCTCCGCGCTGATCTTGACCGGCGACGTCATCTCCTCGCTGCCGCGGCTGACTCCGATCGCCGAGCCGGGGATCGCGCCCTTCGTGCTGGCCCTGACCGGGGTCACGCCGGGCGGACCCGAGGTCGCGGGCGCCGCCTCGCCGCAGGCCGCGTCCTCCCCGGGAACGACGCCGCCAGGCCCGCTTTGGAAATGGGCGCTGCTCGCGGCCGACCGGAACGTCGCCGCGACGGTCGCCAAGCTGATCCCGCGGCACATCGAATCGGGCCGATCGCTTCGGTCCAACGAGCCGTACACGGATCTGTTCGCATTCTGGTCGACCGCCGTCGCCCCGGACGGCCCGGTGGCGCTGTTCGACATCGTGACCGCGCCGCCGCGCGCATCGTCGCTCTGGATCCGGATGATCCAGTTCCGCGATATCGCGTTCCTCGCCTAGCGACGCTCGGGGACAGGTGCGCGGCGGGCTCGATGGACCGGAACGCTCACCCGCCGGAGTCGGACGTGACCGTCTCTGCGGCGGGTGGATCGCCGGTCTGGCCTGTCGGCGCGGGCACGTCCGACGGCCCGGACGCCACGCCACCCCCGCCGGCGTCGATCGGCGCCGAGGTGGTGTCTGAGGCGCCGGTGCCGTCGCTGGGGGCCGCGACGTCGCCGGCTGTCTGGCCGGATTGGGCGGGAGGGCTCGGCGCCGTCTCGTCGGTGAACGGCGCGTTCGTGAAATTCGCGGGATCGGCGGAATAGTCACCCAGGACCAGCACGATCTGGCCTTCGGCGGGTCGGGCGGACGCCGCCGATCCCGAAGGCGTCGGGAAGAGGCGGATCGAGTCGGCCGCCGACGAACCCGGCGTGGCGCCCGTCGCGACACCGACGGGCACGTCCGGCGCGGTCTGGACGGGATCGGTCGAGAC
>JBPCRG010000463.1:0-4542 GCA_050997095.1 Thermomicrobiales bacterium
GCATGCTGACGCTCGACAGCTGGGTTCAACTGCCGAAGTCCGGCGAGAAAAATGACGTCACCGCGCGGCCGGCCGGGATGGCGCTCACCGCCGACGGCAAGACGATCTACGTCGCGCTGAACATGAACAACACGCTGGGTCTGTTCGACAGCGCGTCGAAGACCAGCACCGCGGAGATCCCGGTCGGCAACGCGCCGCACGACGTCGTGATCTCCGGGCAGACGGCGTTCGTCAGCAACGAGGGCGGCAGGACCGCGGGCGCCGTCGACGCCGTCAACGACTCGGGCGGGACGAAGATCGTCTCCGATCCGCGCAACGGCGGGTCGATCACCGGGACGGTCTCGGCGGTCGATCTCGGGACCGCGGCGCTGACCAAGACGATCGCGGTCGGGCTGCACCCGACCGGCATGATGCTCGCGGGCGGAAATGTCTTCGTCACGAACACGAACAGCGACACCATCTCGGTGATCGACGCCGCGTCGCTGGAGGTCGTGAAGACGATCGCGGTCCAGGCGTTCCCGGGCGCGCCGTACGGAAGCTCGCCGACGGGTGCCGCGATGATCGACGACCATCAGCTCGTGGTCGGGCTCGGCCGCAACAACGCGCTCGCGCTCTATCGCTGGAACGGGCCCGCCGAGCCGGTCAGCTTCGAGGGTCTGGTCCCGACCGGCTGGAATCCGTCGCAGGTCATGGTCGACGCCGGGCGGCGGCGCCTGATCGTCGTCAATGAGAAGGGCGTCGGGTCGCTGGGACCGGAGGCGTCGATCGGCCCGGAGGCGACCGGCAATCCGACCGGCAAATGGGTCCACTCCAACCAGGGCAGCCTGTCGCTGATCCCGTTCCCGGCGGCCGGGCAGATGGCCGACTACACCTCGACCGTCTTCCGCGGCAACTCGTGGAGCGCCTCGGCCTGCTCCGACGGCCAGCGGCCGGCGGCGGCGGTGGGCGGCGCGATGCCGGCACAGGCGGTGATCCCGGCCCGGATCGGCGATCCCTCGCCGATCAAGCACGTCTTCTACATCGTCAAGGAGAACCGGACCTACGATCAGGTGCTCGGCGACCACAAGCGCGGCAACGGCGACCCGAATCTCGTCCAGTTCGGCGAGTAGGTCACCCCGAACCAGCACGCGCTCGCGGCGCAGTCTCCGCTTCTCGACAACTTCTACTGCAGCGGATCGCTGTCGGCCGACGGCCACCAGTGGGTCACCCAGGCGTTCGCCCCGCAGTATCTGGAGCAGTCGTTCGGCGACTTCAACCGCTCGTACCCCTTCAACGGCGGCGACGCGCTGTCCTACGCGCCCACCGGCTTCCTCTGGGAGAACGCGCTGCGCCACGACAGAAGCGTCCGCGTCTACGGCGAATATGCGAACGAGGAGCGCGGTCCGGACGCCGAGACCGGCACATGGACCGACTGGTACAAGGACTGGCTGATCGAGAACGGCAAGGCGACCGGGACGCCGCACGCGACGCGGGGCAAGTTCACCGCCCACTCCGACGTGCCGTCGCTGGACGGCCTGCTGATGCGCGACTTCCCGTCGTACATCGGGCAGCTGATTCCGGACCAGACCCGCGCCGACCGCTTCCTGGAGGAGTTCAACCAGTACGAGGCGCAGGACACGCTGCCGAACCTCGTCATGCTGCAGCTGGTCCAGAACCACACGACCGGCACCGACCCGGACTTCCCGACCCCGAAGGCGATGGTGGCCGACAACGATCTGGCGTTGGGCCGAATCGTCGACGCGATCTCCCACGGCAAGGACTGGGCGTCGTCGGCGATCTTCGTGGTCGAGGACGATGCCCAGGGCGGCGTCGACCACGTCGACGGGCACCGCTCGCCCGCCCTGGTGATCAGCCCGTACGCCAAGCACGCGGCGGTCGACGACAGCTACTACACCCAGATCGACATGGTGCGCACGATCGAGCAGATCCTCGGTCTGCCGCCGATGAACCAGATGGACTCGGCGGCGACGCCGATGGTCGACGCCTTCACCGAGACCGCGGACCTGACGCCGTACAGCGTCAAGGCGAACATCGTGCCGCTGGACGAGATGAATCCGCCGAAATCGGCGCTGTCGGGCGTCCAGCTGGCCTGGGCCGACTGGTCGAGCCGAGCGGGCTTCGGCGATCCGACCACGCAGCCGGACGTGCAGGATCCGCATCTGCTCAACCGGGCGATCTGGTACGCAACCCGCGGCTTCGACGTCCCGTACCCTGGCGACGCGCGGGTGCTCTGGCCGAGCGAGGTGTCTCCGAGCGATTCCGCAGGCAATCTGGAGAGCGGAGGGACGACGACCGAGCCGTAGCGACGGCTTGGGACCGATCATCCCGCGAACGGGGGCCGACGGGCCAGCGTCATGCGCCTGTCCGTCGGCCTTCGACGCGTCGGACGTCGCCGATCATCTCCACTTGGACGGCGGTGGGGCGGCGGAAGGGCGACGGCACCGAGCAGCCGACGGCCATCTGCGGGACGCTGACGAAGGTGAAGCCGCGCGCGCGAAGGGTGTCGATGATCCAGGGCAGCGCCCGGCCGGTGGAGGCGGCGGTGGCCGGGCCGTCGATGTGGAACTCGACGATCGCGCCGCCGTAGGCGTTGCCGACGACCCGGGAGTAGACCGACCCCTCGGTCGCGGTCGTGTCGTAGTCGGCGGCGGAGATGCGCCAGCCGACCGGGGTGTACCCCTCGGCGACGATCAGATTCTTGACCCGGCCGTCGATCGCGGCGGCGTAGGGCGTGAACCACGGGACGGAGGGCGCGCCGGTGATCCGCTCGATCGCGGCGGAGGCGGCCCGGATGTCCGCGCGGACGACGTCGTCGCTCTCTGACGTCAGCTCCTGCCGGGCATAGCCGTGGCTGCCGATCAAGTAGCCGTCGTTGGCGAGCCGGGTCAAGGTCCGGGGATTCGCGTCGGCCCACCACCCCATCGCGAACATCGTCGCCGGCACGCCGCGCGCCTTGAGCGTGTTGAGCACCCCGGTGTCGAGGGGATAGCCGATGCCGATGTTGAAGAGGATCGCGATCCGGCCGCACCCTGGCAAGCCTTGGTCGAGGTATCGGGAGCCGCCAGGCGCGATCACGGAGAAGACGGTGCTCGCGCCATGCCCGCCCGAGGCTCCGACTGCGTCGATCCGGTGGCCGCCGATGCCGGCGTTCCTCGGGATCGCGACGACGACGTCGGCCGCGCCGCGGTCGGAGACCGGCGCGGCCTTGATCGTCGAGACGGTCGAGCCCGAGAGGCTGTACCAGTTGATCGCGACCGACTCCGACGCGGAGAAGCCGCGCAGCCTGACGGTGGTGCTCGATTGTTTCGTGCCCGTCGCCGGCGAGAGCGCGATCGACGGACGACGGACGGTGAAGGTCGCTCGTGCGCCGACGCCGTTCGATCCGGTGACGATCACGCTGCGGGCTCCATACCCGACGTCCGGCACGGCGAACGTGACGGACCCGGTTCCCGCGCCGTCCGTCGCGATCACGGCCAGATTGCCCGCAAGGCTGCGCCATTTGACGCCGAGCGCGTCTCCCGCCGCAAACCCGGCGCAGCGCAGCGCGACGGTCTGCCCCACCACCCCGGCGGTCGGGGCAAGGGAACACGCCGGTGCCGTCTGGACGATGGAGGCAGCCTTCGGTGTGGGCGACCGCCTCACCGGTGTCGGCGCGGGCCGAGGAGACGCGGTCGCCGAGGCCGTCGTCGCGGGGATGGGCGTCGGCGACAAGGACGCGCTCGGGGTCTCGCCCACGCCCTCGGTCGCGGTCGGAATCGCAGTCATGGTCGGCGTCGGACTGAATGTCGGCGAAGGCTGCTCCGTCGGAATCAGCGTGGCCTCCGCAGTCGGAAGCGGCGTCACCGTCGGGCTCGGCGAAGGGTCGGGTTCGAACGTCGTCGGCGCCGCGGTCGGCGCTTCCTCCGCCGATGCGATCCGGACCGAGCCTCCGTCGAGCGGTCGCGGGCCCGTTGTGGCGACGGCCAGCGCCACGAGCACGATGCTGACGATCCGGGTCATTCTCATCGCCGTCGTTTCTCCTCAAAGCACCAACCAACGGCATCCGCCATGCCCGACGTCGCCTCCCGCTTGCCCCCGAACTCGGGGCGGGGACCCTCTGGGTGCGGGCCGGGGGATAGGGGGCAGTCAGCGCCGCGGCGCCCCAAACCGTGATTCACAGCGGCGCCCCGATCCGTCGTTCCGAGCGGAGCCCGCAAGCGGAGTCGAGGAATCTTTTCGAGCGGAACGTGAACCGCCGTCATTTCCTGCGACGGCACATGACGATGCACAGATTGCTCCGGATTCACTCAAGCGACCGGAGTTCCAAATGTCGGCTCCAACGTAGGTTCGGCAATCGGCGTCGCGGTCGGCAATTGGGTCGGCGTCGCGGTCGGCGACTCCGTCGGTATCGGGGTCGGTGTAGATGGCGTAGCGATCGGGGCCGCGGTGGACGTCGCAAGGCCTGGTAGAGGCGTTTTCGACGGCGTCGCCGTCCGGGCCGGTCTTGCCGACAACGGGGCCGTCGCGGCGGACGTGGGCGTGGGCGAGGGGCTGGCGATGGGT
>JBPCRG010000561.1:0-4611 GCA_050997095.1 Thermomicrobiales bacterium
AGGTCGTCCTGGTGGCGGCCGACGATCTGCAGGCCGACCGGGAGGCCGCCCGGGGTGAAGCCGCAGGGGACCGAGATCGCGGGGTGGCCGGTCGCGGTGACGTAGAAGCAGGAGCGCATCCAGTCGAGGTAGGTGGTCAGCTGCTCGCCGTTGATCTCGGTCGGATAAGGCTGGCCCACGTCGAACGGGGGGACCTGGCTGACGGGCAGGAGCAGGAACTCGTGGGTCTCCATGAAGACGCGCACGCGCTGGTAGAGGGCGCCGCGTTTCTGCTCGGCGCGGGCGAGCTGGGGGCCGGTCAGGCGCCGGCCCTCCTCGGTGTTCCAGACAACGGTCTCCTTGAGCAGGTCCCGGTGGTCGCGCAGGTGGTCGGCGTGGCCGAGCTCGAACGACCAGGCGCGCCAGGCGCGGAACGCCTCGTCGGCGCCGTCGAAATCGGGCTGGCCCTCCTCCACGATGCAGCCGAGGTCGGCGAAGACGTGGCGCTGCGCCTCCAGCGCGGTCGTGACTTGCGGGTCCACCGGCAGGCCGCCGAGGTCGCGGCTCCAGGCGACGCGGACGCCGCGGAAATCGCGGTCGAGCGGCGCGGCGAAGATCGCGGCCGGCTCCGTGATCGCGATCGGCGATCTGGGATCGGGTCCGGCGATCGCGCTGAGGATCAGGGCGACGTCGCCGACGGTGCGGGCCATCGGGCCGACGACGGAGAGCGGATTCCAGGGGAGGGCGGAGGGATGGTTGGGCACGCGGCCGGGCGAGGGGCGGAAGCCGACGACGTTGCAGAAGGAGGCGGGGTTGCGCAGCGAGCCGCCGAGGTCGCTGCCGTCCGCGATCGGGATCATCCCGCAGGCGAGCGCGACCGCGGCGCCGCCGCTGCTGCCGCCGCACGTCTTGGCGAGGTCGTAGGGGTTGCGGGTGGCGCCGAAGACGGGGTTGAAGGTCTGCGAGCCGGCCCCGAACTCGGGCGTGTTGGTTTTGCCGATCAGGATCGCCCCGCCCGCGCGGAACCGCTCGACCAGCAACTCGTCCCGCTCGGGGATGTTTTCCGCGTAGATCGGGGAGCCGAAGGTGGTGCGGATGCCTTTGGTCTCGACGAGATCCTTGTGGGCGACGGGCAGCCCGTGCAGCGGCCCGACGGAGTCGCCGCGGGCCAGCGCGTCGTCGGCGGCCTGGGCGCCGCGCAGGGCGAGTTCCGGGAGCAGCGTCACGATCGCGTTGACGGCCGGGTTGGCGCGCCCGATCCGGGCGAGATGGGCGCGCATCGCTTCGACGGCGGAGACGTCGCGGGAGCGGATGCGCCGCGCGAGTTCGGTGGCGGTGCTGAAGCAGAGGTCGTCGGCGCCGGTCTGGGGCTCAGTCGCGGTGTCGGTTTCGTTCACGGTGCGTCGGCCTCCGGGGTCTTCGCGGTCGGTCGTCGGGCCGCGATCTGCGGCGCGACGGGCATTATCGCGCCGAATCGGGCGGCCCCGCGCGCCTTCGGCCGGGGTGTGGAGCGGATGGCGTGGCGTAAAATGTGCATTGAGATCTTGCCGACGCACCAAACATCGACCTTCGCAGGGTCGCGCCGAACTCGGCGCATGTCCGGGAGTGGACTGGGTGAGGAACGTGACGGGCCCGAGAGGCGACGCGGGCATGGCCCTGACTGCCGGTCCGATGGTGGTGCGGCGCGTGAGCCGCGGCGGAACCGCGGGGCGGCGGCGTCTGGCCTCCATCGAGGCCCGGCGGCGTTCGGCCCGGCGGGAGGCGGCGCAGGAGCCGATCGTCTCCGGCGGCTTCGAGCAGGCCGCGATCGGGATCGCGCACGTCGCCCTCGACGGACGATGGCTGCGCGTGAACGACCGGCTCTGCGAGATCGTGGGCTATCCGCGGGCGGAGCTGCTGCGGCGGACGATGCAGGATGTCACCCATCCCGACGATCTGGACGGCGACCTCGCGCAGGCGCGGGCGCTGAAGGCGGGCGGGCTCACCCACTACAGCAGGGAAAAACGCTATCTGCGGCCGGACGGGCGCGCGGTCTGGGTGAATCTCACGGTCTCCCTTGTGCGCGACGATCTGCATGGCGCGCGGCACTTCATCTCGATCGTCGAGGACATCACGGAACGCAGACTCGCGCGGGAGCTGCTGGCGCGGCAGGCGGGTCTGCTCGACCAGGCGTACGACGCGATCTTCGTCTGGAATCTGCGCGGGGTGATCACCTCTTGGAACCGGGGAGCCGCCCATCTCTACGGATACTCCCCCGACGAGGCGGTCGGCCGGATCAGCCATCAGCTGCTGAACGCGCGGCATCCCGACGGCCTGGCCGCGTTCCTCGACGAGCTCGAGCGCGCCGGCTACTGGGAGGGCGAGATCACCCACTTGTGCAGGGACGGGGTGAAGGTGGTCGTCGAGTCGCGGGCGGTGCTGGTGCGCGACCCCGGCGGCGACTATGTGCTGGAGGTGAACCGCGACGTCACCGCCCGCCGCGCGCAGGAGCAGCGCGAACGCTTTCTCGTGGACGTGCAGGCGACGGTCGCCGCGGCGACCGTCGCGGACGACCTGTTGACGACGGTGACGGCCCAGATCGCCGAGTTCTTCCTCGTCTCCCATGTGCTGTTCGCGGAGATCGACGAGACGCTGGACAGCCTGCGCGTGTTGCACCATCGGCGCCCGGAGCCCGATCCGCGGACGGGACGGCACGCGGCCTCCGAGATCCTCGGCGACGGAGCGCGCGGCCAACTGCGCGCCGGGCGCCCCGTGGCCATCGATGGCGTGCCCGGGGAGGCGCCGCAGCCGCGACTCTCCGGCCACCCGTTGTTGGGCGGGGCGCAGGCGATGACCGGGATTCCGATGATGCGGGACGGCCGCTGGGTGGCGCTGGCGCTCGTCGCCGACGCGGCGGCCCGGGTGTGGAGCGGCGAGGAAATCGCCCTCCTGCGGACGGTCGTCGACCGGGCATGGCTGGCGCTGGAGAACATGCGCCTGCTGGTCGAGACCACGGAGGCGCTGCACACGCGGGATGCGTCGCTGGCCGCGCGGCAGGAGAGCGAGACGCGGTTGCGGATCGCGCTCGACGCGGCCGGGATGGGCGCGTGGGAGTGGGACCCCGCAAGCGACCGGCAGACGCAGTCGGACGCGGCGACGGAGATGATCAGGTTCTGCCCCGACACCTTCGCCGAGATGCTGGCCGTGATCCACCCCGACGACCGCGACGACGTGCGCCGCGCGGCGTCGCGGGCGGTGCAGGACGGGGAGGACTACGCGCCGGAGTTCCGGGTCGTCCGCCCCGACGGCGGCGTCCGTTGGCTGGCGGCGCGGGGGCGGCGGGTCGAGGGGACGGGCGGCCAGTCCGCGCGGCTGATCGGCGTGGTCAGCGACGTGACGGAGCGGAAGCTTGGCGAGGACGCGCTGCGGAAGAGCGAGGCGCGGTATCGCCGCCTGTTCGAGGCGAACATCGTCGGCGTCTTCTTCTGGCGCGGCGAAGGGGAGGTGACCGACGCCAACGACGCGTTCCTGGCGATGATCGGCCGGACCCGCGCCGATCTCCTCGCGGGCCGCGTGCGCTGGGACGCGCTGACCCCGGAGGAATGGCGGGAGGCCGATCAGCGCGCGTTGGCCGAGCTTGCCGCCACAGGGGTCTGCGGCACCTACGAGAAAGCCTTCGCGCATCGCGACGGGGGCGTCGTTCCCGTCCTGATCACGGCGGCGATCCTGGTCGGCGGGACCGAGGATGGGTTGGCGCTGGTGGTGGATCTCTCCGAACGGAAAGCGCAGGAGCAGTTCCAGCAGGAGTTTCTGGCGGACATCGCGCACGATCTGCGCAACCCGCTGGCGGCGACGAAGGCGCAGGCGCAGGTGATGCGCCGCCGGATCCGCACCGGGCGCGTCGATCAGGCGTCGATCGACGAGGGGTTGGAGTCGATCGACGCCAATTCGACGCGGATGGCGAAGCGCATCGAGGAATTGACCGACGTCGCCCGGCTGCGCGCCGGCTACGCGCTGGAGCTGGCCCGCGGACCGGTCGACGTGGCCGATCTGGTCGAGGCCAGCGTCGATGTCTATCGCCACGCAACCGAGCGCCACGTGATCTCCGTGCGGAGCGGAAGCCCGGCGCCGACCGCCTTCGTCGACGCGAACCGGATCGAGCGGGTGATCGACAACCTGCTCTCGAACGCGATCAAGTACAGCCCCGACGGCGGCCGGGTCTCCGTCGAGGTCGAGCAGGAGGAGCGGTCCGGACGGCATTGGATCGTCATCCAGGTGCGGGACGAAGGGGTCGGGATCCCCGCGGCCGATCTGCCGATGGTGTTCGACCGGTTTCAGCGCGGATCGAACGTGAAGAACCGCGTCGGCGGCATCGGGATCGGGCTGGCCGGCGCCCGGACCATCGTCGAGCAGCATGGTGGCGAGGTTTCGGTGGAGAGCGTCGAGGGACGGGGCAGCGTGTTCACGGTGCGCCTGCCGTCGACGGCGGAATCCGCCGGGGAAGACGAAGGGCTATGAGCGGCGCGCGTCCCCGGCCGACGCGCGCGAGGCGGACCGCGGGAAGCTTGGCGATCGGACGATCCGCCTCCCCCGTCACCCGCGGCATCGGCGGGGCGGAGCCGTCGCGGGGTGCACCGCAACCCGATGATCAAT
>JBPCRG010000605.1:0-9426 GCA_050997095.1 Thermomicrobiales bacterium
TGTGAGGAGGCGCGTGGCGCGGTGGGGCGATGATTGCTGAGCATTGTAGCAAAAAAGGAATTAGTGATGCGAATCGATCTCCTCGTCCGGGGGAGGCGCGAGGTCGCCCAGGATCTCGGCGCGCTCGGAATTTCCGACACGAGTTTCCCGACCACGCCGGAGATGCCCGACCCCATGCGCGAGGCTATCTCGAAGACCCGAAAACCGGCCAGATCCGCGACGTCACCCGCTCGAACCCCGACGTCCCCTGGACCGCCGGAGCGATGATTTCGACGCTCGATGACTCGAGGATTTGAGGACGTGGGCGGAGGCCGTCGCGACCGGCGCATCGCTCCAACCGGCGACGCAGGCCACGCGCGAGCAATGAGTCGCAATCCCCGGCGCATCGTTCCGGTACGGGCTGGGGCTCTTCGAGATTCTCGGGTTCGTCGGCCACGACGGCGGGATTCTCGGCTACAGCACGTTCATGGCGCACCGGCCCGAGGACGGCGCGACGATCGTCTCCGCGACGAACCCCTCGGACAACGCGGGCGGCGGGGCCGACGCGACCTTCACGGACATCGCCCGCTTCCTCCATCCTGCGCTCTTCCCCAAAGCCTGAACGGCGAACTCCCGCGGCGCCAAGGTATTGCAGGATTCAGGCGACCCGCAGATTCCCCCAGCCACAGTGATTCGCGCGTCGCCCAAACGGCCGTTTGGGCGACGGGCTTTGTGCGACGGGCGGGAAAGCGATGTCGCCACTCCGGCCAGTCTGCATTCCTCTTATCGCCGCACCGCAGCCGTATCCTTACGCCGTCAGGCGGTAGAAGAAAAAGTTCTCGCAGTCCACCGACAGAATGTCCACCCGCCGGAACCCCGCCTCCGCCGCGTACCCCCGGAAGATCCCCTGCCGCATGAGCGTCCCGGTGCCGGCGGACGGCTGGTCGACCATCCCGACCGGCAGGCAGTGGAGAATGCTGAAGCCGTAGAACGCGCGCTCAAGATCGCTGCCCAGCGGCGTGAACGCATCCTCGGCGCGCTCATCCACAACCAGCGCCGTCCCGCCCGGACCCACCAGCCGCCGCATCGCCCGCAACGCGGAGACCGGGTCGGCCATGTCGTGCACGCATTCGACCGCCAGCGCGAAGTCATACGTCCCGGCGAGATCCGCATCGCCCGCGTCGCGGACATGGAAGTGCACCCGATCGTCGACCCCTTCGGCATCCGCGTTTTCCCGGGCCATCCGCACGGAGCGCTCATCGAGGTCGTAGCCATCCACCTGGATGGCCGGGTACCCCTTCGCCAGCGCGATGCTGGACCAGCCGAGGCCCATCCCGATGTCCGCCACGCGCGCGGGCGGTGCGGCCAGGAGGCGGGCATGGATGTCGGGCATCGCGGGCAGGTACTCCTGCGCCAGGCGGTTCATGAACATGGGGCGGTTGAAGTCGGCCTGACCTTGCGCGAGATCCGCGCCATACGCCTCATAGGGCACCCCGCCGCCGGATCGGTATGCCTCAAGCAACGCGGGAAGCGGGGTGACCGTCCCGACGAAGATCTGCGCCGCCGCCGTCACGGAAAGCGGACTGGCGGACTCGACGAACAACGCCCGATAGCCGTCCGGCAAGCGAAAGGTCCGTTCCGTTGCTGGTCGCGTCGGGTCGTCGACCGTGAGGAACCCGTGACCGCCTGCTGTTCCAGCCATTCACGGGCATAGCATTCGGCCGTGCCGGTGGCCGCGGCCAGCTCGCCCGAGGTCACCGGATCCGTGGCGAGAGCCCGGTAGTAGCCCAGTCGATCCCCGAGGTAGACCGCGAAAAGATCGAACGCATCGACCAACGACGAGAACAAGCGTCCCGCCAACTCCTCCGGGGTCGCAAGCGCTGAATCCTCTGGCATGAGGAATCCTCCTCGTCCTGCCGAGCCTGAGAACGGACCATGCCCCCGGCAATGCAGCCCTCGGCATCGGGTTCGGTGCATGGGCGAACGACTCCCGGCGATCGCACCGATTCGCGCACGGTCCGGACCCATCCAATCCTATACCGATGCTTACCCTTGTCAATGGGTCGGCATGATCCGGGCCGCTACCCGCAGGCACGGTCGGGTTCCTCCCAGAATCGGAAGGACGCTTCTCCCTGAGTGGACGTGCCTACTCGGAGAAGCTCTGTCCCGGCTGTCTCATCGCCGCGGGGAACTCCTGCAGGAGCCACAAATTGCCGTCGGGGTCGCTGAATCCGGCATACTTGACTCCCCCCATTTCGGTGATCTCGCCGACGGCGAGCCCCCGTCCGACGAGGTCCGCGCGCGCTGCGGCGATCTCCGCCACGACCAGATGCAGCCCCTTCACCGATCCGGGCGTCATCGCCGTGATCTCGCCCATGCCGGTCCCGAAGACGATGCTGCACGCCGATCCGGGCGGCGTGAATTGGAGGACCCGCATTCCGTCGGTCGGCCGCACGTCGACCTCCAACTTGAATCCTGCCTGCTCATAGAAGGCCTTGGCGCGATCGACATCGGAAACCGGCACCGGCACCAGTTCGAGTTTCATATCGGGCATGGTCACTTCACTTTCGTCGATGCGGACCGTTTCGCAGAGGCCGTTTCCGGATCCTCGTCGCGCGGTCTCTCGCTTCACCTGACCGCGCGGCAGGACCAAAAAGACCGGGTCGATGATAGCAGCCACCGACGCCGACATGGGTTGCCGATCGCAGGGCGCCTTGATTTCGCCGACGAGTCTTTGGACGATCTGACCAGAGATCGGGTCATGGGCAACTGACCGTTATTGGGTTGAAGTCACCGTCTGGCCATCGATTCCCCCCATTGCAAAACGAAGCATCTCGTCGCTCTCGGCGGAACCAGTCCAATCACGAGGTCAAGCCACTCCCGGCGGCGCCACTCCTTGTGGCGTCGCCGGCTGATCGACGATACGGCGCATGCAGAAACCGGGACTGGCACGTCGATTGCTTCGTCAAATGGTCGGGGACGGGGTCGGCGCCGAGCGTCCCGGCGCGCCCGTCGGCCCGATCGATCCCGGCCGAGCGGTGGACGCCTGAATGCACACGTTCGAGTTGATCCTCGGGATGCTGGCGACCGTCGCCGCGCTGGTCCCGCTGGCGGAGCGGCTGTCGGTCCCCTACCCGATCGTGCTCGTCGCGGGCGGGCTGCTGCTCGGGTTCCTGCCGTTCGTGCCGGACGACGTCTTCAAGCCCGAAATGCTGTTCGTCGTCGTTCTCCCCCCGCTCCTCTACTGGGATGCCGTGACCACATCGTGGCGCGACTTCCATGCCAACGCCCGGCCCATCGGCTCGCTGGCGATCGGGCTGGTCGTCGCGACGACGTCGGGTATCGCGCTCGTCGCGCACGGCTGGCTAGGGATGCCGTGGGCGACGTCGTTCGGGCTCGGCGCGATCGTCTCGTCCACCGACGCCGTCGCCGCGGGCTCGATCGCCTCGCGGATCGGCCTGTCGCCCCGGGTCGTCTCGATCCTGGAGGGGGAGGGGCTAGTCAACGACGCGACCGCCCTGGTCGTCTACGCGGCGGCCGTCGGCGCCGCGGTCCAGGGGTCGTTCTCGCTGCCGCGCGCCGTCCTCGACTTCGTCCTCGTCTCCGTCGGCGGGATCGCGGTCGGCCTCATCGCGGGCTGGGGAGTCAGCTGCCTGCGCAAGCCCGTCACGGACATCCATGTCGAAGGCGCGCTGGCGCTCCTGACTCCATTCGCCGCCTATCTGCCGGCGCACGCGATCGGCGTCTCGGGCGTCCTCGCCGCCGTCGCCGCGGGACTCTACGTGAGCCGCGCGGCCCCGACCGACGTCTCGGCGGCGGTCCGTCTGCGCGCGTTCGCGGTCGGGGAACTCGGCACCTTCCTGCTCAACGGGCTGACGTTCGTGCTCATCGGGCTGGAGTGCCAGAAGCTGCTCGGCGGCATTCCGGGGCGCTCGACGCCCTCGCTCGCCGCCGACGCCGCGCTCGTCTGCCTGGCCGTGATCGCGATCCGGCTGCTCTGGGTCTTCCCCGCCACGATCATCGGACGGCTGAGCACCGGCTCGGACCATCTTCCCGCCCGCGAGATCGGCGTGATCGGCTGGGCGGGCATGCGCGGCGTGATCGCGCTGGCGACCGCCCTCGCGCTGCCGAGCACCACCGACGCCGGGGGCTTTCCCGACCGCGAGCTGATCATCTTCATCACCCTCGCGGTGATCGTCGTCACCCTCGTCGGCCAAGGGCTGACGCTGCCGACCTTGGCCCGGTCGCTGCGCCTCGACGGCGGCGATCTCCTGGAGCGGGAGACGGCGACCGCCCGCCGCGCGGCGACCCGCGCCGCGATTCGCCGGCTCGACGAGCTGCGCGACGACGGCGCGGCGTCCGCCGAGGTGCTCGACGAGACCCGGAAGCGCTACGACCGGCGCCGTGCCGCGCAGGCGGACGAGCCCGATGCCGAGAGCGAGGAGCTGCTGCGCGATCTGCGGGACGTGCGGCTGGAGCTGATCGACGTCGAGCGCCGCGCCCTCGTCGCCCTGCGCGACCGCGGCGTGATCGGCGACGACGCCTTGCGCCACGTGATGCGCGAGCTGGACCTCGACACCGTCCGCATCGACTCCGCCACGGGGTAGGCGCCCGACTCCCCGGTCCGCTGCCGCGCCGGGGTCGCGGAACGACGGGACTGCGGATCGACTCCCGGCCGGGACGCCCCGATCTGCTACCGTGCATCCGCAGCGCGCGTCACGCGACGCGCCCCCGCCGAATGCCGACCGGAACGGAGACCACGATGGACGACAATGACCAGCGATCGTCGCACCTGCGCCGGATGGTCAACGGGTACCAGATCTCGCAGGCGCTCCATGTCGCCGCCGTGCTCGGGCTCGCCGACCTCCTCGCCGCCGGGCCCCGCACGGGCGACGACCTCGCCGACGCCACCGGCTGCCATCCGCCGACGCTCTACCGCCTGCTCCGCGCGCTCGCGGGCATCGGCATCCTCCACGAGGCGGATGACCGCCGTTTCGCGCTGACCGACCTCGGCTCCGGCCTGCGCTCGGACGCGCCCAAAGCCATCAACGGCTGGGCCGCGTTCATCGGCCAGCCCTACTACTGGCAGGCGTGGGGCGACCTGCTCCACAGCGTGCGCACCGGTGAGAACGCCTTCCGCCATCTGCACGGAACCGACCCGTGGTCGTACCGCACCCTCCACCCCGAGCTCTCGGCCGGATTCGACCGCGCGATGACCTCGCTCTCCCGCCAGGTCGCCGCCGCCGTCCTCGCGGCGTACGACTTCGGCGCAAACGCCGCCATCGCCGACATCGGCGGCGGCAACGGCGCGTTCCTCGCCGCGATCCTGCTCAAGCATCCGGCCACGCGGGGCGTGCTCTTCGACCAAGCCCATGTCGTCTCCGGAGCCGGACCGCTGCTGCGGGAGGTCGGCGTGGCCGACCGCTGCGTCGAGATCCTGCGGGCCTGCCGGAGCGCGATGCCGGACGGCGCGACGCTGCTCATCGTCGAGCGGGAGCTCGGCGGCCCCAACGCGGCGCCGGACGCCAAGCTCTCCGACCTGAACATGCTCGTCGGACCCGGCGGCCGGGAGCGCACCCACGACGAATACGCCCGCCTCCTCGACGCCGCGGACCTCCGCCTGACGGGCGTCACCCCCAGCGCGAGCGGCGTCGCGGTCTTCCAGGGCGCCGCAAAATGACGGCGCGATCAGCCACAGGTGAGGACATGATCGGCAGCTACCGACAGATCATGTACGGGGATCCCGCCGACGCCTTCCGCCCGTACGATCCGCGCTGCCCCGGCATCGCGCGGCGAGTCGAGGAATTGATCCAGACAGGGCTCCCGGGCGTCCCCGTCGAACACGTCGGCAGCACCGCCATCCCGGGCTGCGCGGGCAAGGGTGTGGTGGACCGCATGCTCACCTACGCCCCGGGCCAATTGGACGTCGTGCGGGCGGGCGTCGAGGCACTCGGGTTCCAGCTTCATCTCGGCATCGACCCGTTCCCGCCGACCCGCCCCGTCTACGTCGGCGCCTGGACGGAGGCCGACGAAGCGTTCCGCCTCCATCTGCATCTCATCCCGGCCGGAGATCCGGAAGTCGAGGCCCAGCGCCGCTTCCGCGACGCGTTGCGCGCCGATCCGCGGCTCGTCGCCGACTACGTCGCCAACAAACGCGCTGCCCTCTTCGCGGGCGCGACCGACGCCGTCGCCTACAACCGCGGCAAGGCGCACTTCATCAGCGGCGTCATCGGCGACCGGTCCTGACTCGCCCGCCATCGGCACGGCTCGGCCGATTTCCGACCCACTCCCACGATGCCGAGCGAAGCCCGCAGGCGGAGTCGCGGGGTCCAGGAATCTGTTCGACTACAGGGAGAACCGTCGCCGTCGGAACCGGTGGAGCACGATGGCGCACGGCCGCCCTACTCCTCGCCGGGATCCCGCCCGTCCCGCAGCGTCTTGGTGGCGGAGCGTCGGCGCTTGCCCTCCAGGCGTCGGCGGCGGCTCGCCAGCGTGGGCCGGGTCGCGGTCCGGGGGACGGGCGGCTCGGCGGCCCGGCGCAGGAGATCGACGAGGCGCTCCAGCGCGTCCTCCCGGTTCCGCTCCTGCGTCCGGAAGCGCCGGGCGGTGATCACCAGCTCGCCGTCCGCGGTCATCAGCGCGCCGGCCAACCGCGCCAGCCGCCCGCGCACATCCTCGGGCAGCGCCGGCGAGCGCCGCGCGTCGAAGCGCAGCTGCACCGCCGTCGAGACCTTGTTCACATTCTGCCCGCCCGGCCCGCTCGCGCGGATGAATCGCTCCGAGAGCTCGCTCTCATCCAGGATGATCGTCGGCGTGATCTGAATGAGGGCCATCGGCTCGGTCCGTCTCTCTCATGGAAGCGAAGGGCGATCCGCCGCCGCTTCAGGAAATCGTAATGTCGATCCACTGCGAACGCCAGATCAGACTTGGCAGGCGCTCTCTTCAATGAGACCGTCGGGTCACCACATCCACGTCATGGAATGCCCCGGATCGACCTGGGGCGTGTTTGCAAAACCGGGATCGCCCTATGTCGTCCGCTCCGACAGGCCCGCACCAGTCGGTTTCAACCGACGCATGATGACTGAGCCGGGTGCCCTCTGGGCGATTTCGACCCCGCGCGGCAGGGCAGGTACGCTCGCACGAAGAGTTTGGCTACCTTCTGCAAACACTCCCCATTCAGCCAGACAGCAACGACCGAACACATCCGCGGCATGCCCCGATTCGGAACCGCGCAGATGGGTGATCAGCCGGACGGCGTTCCTGCCAGTCCCAAGAATGGTTGGCGCGCAGGGGCGATTTGGCACACACTGCCGAAAGAAGTCCAGCCTTTTCGCGATGCGGGGGAATGTGTTGACGTCGCCGGTGTCCGCGACGGTTGCCAAGGGGGCCGCGATGATCGTCGGCCGCGACGATCATGCCGATCCGTCCGTCTTTTTGGCCGAGAATCTTCTGCGGGAGGCGCGGCGCCAGCGGGGGCTGCCGGAGGGGCGGACTCCGGCGGTCTGCGTGCTCGATCCGGACGGGGACATCGTCCGCCACCTCGGGCGCAGCGGCCGGGCGGCGCGGTCGCCGGTCTGGGCGTGCTATCACACGGAGATGTGGGAGACGACGATCGACGGGCTGACGCTCGGGATCGTCAGCTGCGCGGTCGGGGCGCCCTTCGCCGTCCTGGTGGCGGAGCAATGCTTCGCCTCGGGCTGTGAATTGCTGGTCAGCGTCACCTCCGCCGGCCAGCTGGCGCCCGACCTCGACCCGCCCTGCTTCATCCTGATCGACCGCGCGCTGCGGGGCGAGGGCACGAGCCACGCTTACCTGCCCGCCGCCGCCGCCGTCGAGGCTGATCCCGAGGTGATCGCCGCGGCCGGGCGCGGTTTGGCGGGCGCGGGAATCGCGACGCGGCGAGGGACGACCTGGACGACCGACGCCCCATACCGCGAAACCCTGTCGGCGATCGAGTCGGCCCGGGCGGGCGGGGCGCTGGCGGTCGAGATGGAGGCCGCTGCGCTCTACGCCCTGAGCCGGGCGAAGGCGTTTCCGATCGTCTGCCTCGCCCACGTCACGAACCAGATGGCCCAGACCGACGGCGATTTCGAGAAGGGGCCCGCCGATGGCGCGGAGGAGGCGCTGCGCCTGATCGCCGCCTGCGCCCGGTCCGTCGCGTCGCCCGGGGCGCCGGATCTCGCCGGGAAGGGGGTGTAACGGGAGAAGACGACGACGGACTCATCAAGGGGGCCGGGATGGACCAGGGCCCGATCTGCCGCGCGTGCGGCGCGCCCACGGTTGGGCCGACTGCGTCTGGGGGATGTTCCCATGAGTTACGGGACCGCGTACGCGAATTCCTCGCCTCCCTCCCCGCCCATCATCGACCCGCGCCGCTTCGGGCAGGGGATGGCGATCATCCGCATCTTCTTCGGCCTGATCATCTTCGCCAACGGGCTGGCCAAGCTGGACGCGGGTTGGGCCCAGATCGACGTCGGGGTCTACCACGCCAACCTGATCACCCGGGACGGAGCCCGCAACATCCTCAATTTCGAGACGAACCAGCGCCAGGTCAAGAACAAGCCGAACGGCACGCAGGTGCCGTATCTGAAACGGTTCGTCAACAACGTGATCTTGGCGCATTGGAACATTTTTCAATGGTTCACGATCGGGATCGAGGTCGGCGCGGGCGCGCTGTTGATCCTCGGCCTGACGACCAGGCTTGCGGCCTTGGCCGACTTCGGGCAGCAGATCTTCCTCGCGCTGGTCTATGCCTCGAGCAACCGCTGGCTCTTCGAGCAGCCGCACGAGTACGTCCCGCTGATCGCCCTGATGCTTGTGCCGGCCGGCCGGGTCTGGGGGATCGACGCGCTCCTGGTCCGCGCATCCGATCGGTGGCGGCGCTGGCCCTTTTAGCGGCCTCAACCGTTGCCGTGCCGCGATCGCGGAGTCGGAGCGACCCGTCGCCGCCACTGCACGACTCAAGAGGAGGAATCGTGATGATTCGTCGCGCCTTCCATGCCCCGCTCGTCGGGTTGCTGCTCATCCTGGGGAACGCCGCGGGCGCCCACGCCCAGGCCACTCCCTCCGCGTCGTCCGCTCCTGAAACCGGGACGATCGTCGGCCTGGTCACGATCAAAGGGACGAAAACCCCGGTCGACGGGGTCTACATCACGGTCGGCTACAAGGGGATCAAGCTGGCGGCGATCACCGGGCCGGACGGACGCTACCGTGTCGATCACGTGGCGGAAGGACAGGCCGCCGACGTATTCGGGTTCCACGGCGGCGGCTTCCGATACCACAACAGCATCTACAACGACCATCTGAAGATCGTGTTGAAGACGGGGGAGACCTACACCTACGACTTTTCGGTCTCTCCGTTGAACGATCCGGCCGGAGAGCCCAAGGTGGTCGATCCGGCGCTCTCCCCGCCCAGCGCCCGACCCGGAGCGCAGGTGACGTTCGAGT
>JBPCRG010000471.1:0-2994 GCA_050997095.1 Thermomicrobiales bacterium
ACCGGCGCCAGGTCGGGATCCAACTCCCGCCATGCCATCGCCTGACGGCAGGCCTCCCGGATCGCCCAGGCGCCGATCTCCAGGATCAATCCGGACTCCTCGGCGAACGGAACGAACGCCCCGGGGAGCAGCACCCCCCGCTCCGGGTGCCGCCAGCGGACGAGCGCCTCGAGCCATCGCACCGATCCGGTCGCGACATCGACGATCGGTTGATAGAAGAGCTCGATCTCGCCGCGCTCGAACGCCCGCCGCAATTCGTGCTCGAGGATGCCCTGCGGCATGGGCCTCCCGGTGTCGTTGGGGTCGAAGAGCCGCACCCGCCCCTTGCCCGCCCGCTCCGCGTCGTACATGGCCATGTCCGCGTCGCGCAGGACATCGAGCGGCCGAGGCTCCATCCCGTCGCTCAGCGCCACCCCGATGCTCGGCGTCGCGAAGACCATCCGGCCGCTGATGTGGAACGGACGCCGGAACGCTTCGAGCACCCGCTCCGAGACCGCCATCGCGTGGTGGTGGCCGGTGAGGTCCTCCAGCGGAATCGTGAACTCGTCGCCGCCCAGCCGGGCCACGGTGTCTCCCGGACGCGTCAGGCCGCTCAACCTCCGGGCCACGGCGGTCAGCAGTTCATCCCCCGCCTCGTGCCCCATGGAGTCGTTGACGCCCTTGAAATTGTCGACATCGATGAACAGCAGCGCGACGTAGCTGTGCATCCTCCCCGTCCGCGCCACCGCGTGCTGCAGGCGCTGCGTGAACAGGGCCCGGTTGGGCAGCCCGGTGAGCACGTCGTGTAAGGCCAGATGCTCCAGCTGATCCTTCATCATCTTGTGTTCGGTCAAATCCAACATGACGCCCTGCCACAACGACGGCTCCCCCGGATGGGACGGCAGCCTGACCGCAAGGTCCCGAATCCAGATCCAGCGTCCATCCTTGTGCCGATGGCGATATTCGACCGCGACCGCCTCGCCGGTCCCGTTGGCCCGGCTGCCGGCGGCGTCCAGCGCATCCCGGTCGTCCGGGTGCAGGACGAGCTCGCGCCGGGTGTCCCACAGCCGAATCCATTCGTCGGGCTCATATCCGAGGATGCGTGTGATCTGGGGGCTCACATAGTCCTGCCGGCCGACCCCCTCCCCCACCCGCTTGACGTAGGTGATCGCCGGAATCTGCTCGACCAGCGCCCGAAAGCGGGCCTCCGCCTGCCGCAACCTGATCTCCTGCCGACGTTCCTCGCTGACGTCGCGCGCGCTTCCCAGCAGGCCGACCGAACGGCCCTCGGCGTTGCGCAATGGCACGATGCTGGTCAGAAACCACGTCCCGCTCTCCTCGTCGAGGCTCTGCGGCTCCAGTTTGTTCCTGATCGCCACGCCGCTGCGCAGCACCGTCTGCTCGTCCTCGTAGAACTGGCGGGCGAGCGCTTCGGGGAAGAAATCGAAGTCGGACTTCCCGAGCAGATCCCGCCGGTCGGCGACGTTGAGATGGACCGCCGTGGTCCGGTTGGCCCGGCGGAAACGCGATTCGGTGTCCTTGATGTAGAGCGCGTCGGGCACGTGGTCCATGAGCGCCTCGAGCAACTCGTATGCCTCCGCGACTTCGCTCTCGACCGACTTTCTTGCGGTGATGTCGAACGAGACGCCGTGAAGATGCAGCGACCGGCCCTCCTCGTCGCGCGCCGAGGCCTCGCCTTTGCACGCCATCCAGCGCGCGGCGCCGTCCGGCGCGACGACGCGGAACTCGACGTCGAAGTCGGCGCCCTGCTCGACGTGGGCCCGGATCGAGTGCGCGATCCGCGCCCGATCGTCGGCGTGGATTGACCGCATGATCGCGTCCCACGACCCGGGGCGCTCCGCGGGGGCCATGGCCGCGAAGCTCGCGCCGCCGTGCGACCAGGTGATCCGGTCGGCGGCGACCTCCCACTCTCAGGTCGACATGTGCGCCGCCCGCAGGGCCAGCCGCAGCCGCTCCTCGCCCTCGCAGTACGCGGACTCCGCGGCCACCTTGTCCGAGACGTCGCGCGCCATGCCGACGATGCCAGTCACCCGCCCCGAGCGGTCGTGGAGGTGGACCTTGGTGGTGACGACATGGGGGGTGTCGTCGCGGTCGAGAAACCGCGGCTCGGCGTTGTCGACCAGCGCCTCCCCCGTCTCCATCACCCGCCGCTCGTCCGCCGCCCAGACCGCCGCCTGATCGGCCGGGTAGAAATCGCCGTCGGTCTTGCCGATGAGATCCGACGGGGAATCGACGCCGAGGTAGGCGGCCACCGCGGCGTTGGCGCGGACGAACCGCCGATCGGTGTCTTTGAGATAGACGAGGTCGGGGCTGCCGTCGAGGACCGTCTGCAGCAGGTGCCGCTCATCGGCGAGCGCATCCTGAGCCGCCATGAGCTGCCCGAGCCGGGCCCCCGCCTCGCGTTCGGCGACGACGTGCGCCTCCCGCTCGGCGACGCGCCGCTCGAACAAGGTCAGCAGGGCGTCGATGGCCTCCCCGTCGTCATGCCGAAGATGACCTCGTCGACGCCGATCTCCGCCATCGAGGCGACCGTCGCCGCGCGCTTCGCCCCGATGCCGACGATCAGGCACCGCGCCCATCCCGCGGCGCCGCGGATGCCGGCCACGGTGCCGGCGGCGTCGATGCTGGGGGTGTCGAAGTCGACGACGGCGAGGGGGCAGGCGTCGCCGGCCAGAAGGCGCGCCACCGCGGGCGTCGACGCGGCGGCGGCCACATCGTGGCTGCGCCGGGCGAGGGACTGGACGTAGAGTGATGCCGCCGGGCCGCTGCCGGCGATGACGCCTACCCGCATTCAAAGACTCCCGCGAAAAGACCGCCGGAGGAACTCCGCCACGCGGCTCCCGATCCACGGGCACGCCGCTCCAGCGAGTATGCGGAACCGAACGGCCGTTGGGCAGGCCAAGCCTAAGACGCTATCCGGAAAGTACAGCCGTGTGGTAGCGTTGCCCGATGGACACATCTGGTGCGGTCGCGGCGGCGGCCTGCGAGCACGAC
>JBPCRG010000638.1:0-3269 GCA_050997095.1 Thermomicrobiales bacterium
GGCTCGTGCCCTCTCGCATCGTCATCAGCGACTCGCCCATCAGGAACTAGGCGCCGATGTACTCCAGTTCCTTGTTTTCCTTCTGCCCGAGATAGCGCGCGCCGTAGACGCCCTCGAAGGACTTGCGCGACTCGTCGATGCTGCGCACCGCGATCGCGACGTGGTCGATCTTCTTGACTCCGCTCATGGCGTTCCCGCTCCTGACGTCGCGTCGATCGGCCGCGCCGCTCAATCGGCGGCGGAAGGCATCGGAATGGAGGTCTCGACATCGACCGCGGCGATCACAAGAGGCCGCGTTTCGACCGGAATCTCTTCCGCACTCTCGGCTAGCGCCGCAAAGTAGCCCTCGATCGCGTCTTTGATGTTCTCAATGGCCAGTTCAACCGTCTCCCCCTCGAAGATGCACCCAGGGAGCACGGGCACGGTGGCAGTGAAGCCGCGCCCCTCGTCATCCGGGTCGAGCACAACCGTAGAGCGAGCCCTCGCCATCACAACATCTCCGCCAACTTGTCGACGGTCACATCCGCCTGCCGGAGGATCGACGTCAACGCGCGGCCGCGACGACCGACGGCGGAACGGCCACTTCAACGGTGGCGACGATGATGCGCGGGTGCTCCTTCGGGATGTCCCAGCCGTGCTTGGCCCGGACGGCGAGGTTGCCGGCGATCGCGTCGCGGGCCATCTCCATCGCCTCTTCGACGGTCTCCCCCTGTGTCTGACATCCGTCCAAAGCGGGAACGGTGACCGAATAGCCGCCCTCCTCCTCAGGTTGGAGCAAGACGGTGTACTGGGTGTATTCCATCACAACACCTCCTTCAAGTCCGCCTCGCTGACGCCGGTCGACCGGAGGATGGCGCGCAGCGTTCCCTGCTTGACGTCGCTCCGATGCATCGGGATCGCGACGACAACGCCAAGCCGGGCGGGGTGGCTCATCTGGAAATGACCCGTCGCTCTTTCAACTTCCCACCCGAGCCGCTCGAGCGCCCGCCGAAGTTCGATGCCGGAGATCTGCGGCAGCCTGCCCTACCGTTCCCCCCCGATCCCGCGCGACGTGATGGAGCGCAGTCTACGCGCGCGCCGAAACCGTCGCCAGCCCTTTCCCCGACGCTCTGCGCGACTCGTCGATATCGCGCACGGTGATCGCGATGTGGTCCATCTTCTTGACTCCGCCCATGGCGTTCCCTTTCAACTATTCTCGATCTGCTCTCGTGGCACGAAATGGTCGCACGCCGCACGGTCGGACGGTTGAAACTGATCCGATCGGGTATCATCGCGGAAGTTTCGACAATCCCACACAATCCAGGCGTTTCAGTCCAGTCCGCCGACGACCTCGGCCGCCGATTCGTGGCCGGCCGAACGCATGCACATGAGGAGCAGCCGATGGTTTCCGGACCGGATTTCGATCAGAAGATGGGCGAGTATCTGCGCGGCATGCGCGAGCACTCGCTGACTCGGCGCGGCCTGCTGAAGGCGGCGGGCGGGGCCGCCGGCGCGGCGGCCCTGATGGGCGGCGCGGCCCCCCTCCTTTCCGGGTTCGGTGTGCTCGCCGCGGACGCGGACACGATCACCTACGGCCTCGAGTCCGACCCCCGCGGCGTCGAGCCTGCGCTGGCCTACGATTTCACCGCCAACGTCGTGGTGAACAACATCACCGAAGGGTTGATGCGGGTCGACGGCCAAGGCAAGCTTCAGCCGCACCTGGCCGAGAAATACGACCACCCGGATCCCCTCACCTACATCTACACGCTGCGCGCGGGCGTGAAGTTCCATGACGGCACGCCGATGACGGTGGCCGACGTGCTCGCCTCGATCGACCGCACGCGTTCGAACAAGACGATCGCCTCGCCCATGTCCTGGATGTTCGATTCGGTCGCCTCGATCGACCAGAGCGCCGACAACCAGATCACGATCAAGCTCAAGCAGCCCAGCGGCACGTTCCAGTTCGTCGCCTCGGTGACCGCGATGCACGTGATGCCGAAGAGCAAAATCGACGCGAACGCCACCCAGCCGATCCTCGATCCGGTCGGCACCGGGCCCTACAAGTTCGTCAAGTGGGACTCCGGCAGCGAGATCGACCTCGTCAAGAACGACGCCTACTGGCAGACCGGCAAGCCGCACTTCAAGAACGTCGTCTTCAAGATCATCGGCGACCCGACGACGCGCATCACCGGGCTCAAGACCGGCGATCTGAACGAGGTGCGGGAGATCCTGCCGGACCAACTGGAGACCGTGCGAGCGCTGACCAACGTCCAGCTGCTCGACGTGATCGGCTACACGATCAACATGATCGTGATGGTCAACGACAAGCCGCCCTTCAACGATCCCAAGATCCGCGAGGCGGTCAGCCTCGCGGTCGACGTCGACTCGCTGCTGGCCAACCTGGTCAAGGACGCCGGCATCCGCTCCCACGCGACGACCGTGCCGCCGAACATGCCCGGCAGCGCCAGCGACCAACTCCAACCGGTCGCGTTCGACCTGACCAAAGCGAAGGCCGCGCTGGCCGCCTCGACCATGCCCGACGGCTTCAAGACGACGCTGCTCGTCGACGCGGAGAACAGCCTGCGCGTCGCCGAGGCGCAGGCCGTTCAGTAGATGTTGAAAGCGATCAACATCGATGCAGAGATCAAGAAGGTGCCGCAGGCGGAGCGGATCACCGCGTTCCAGTCGGGAGAGTACGAGGGCATGGCGTTCCACGAATGGGGAGCCGACTTCCCGGACGCGAACGGGATGCTGCTGCCCCTTTTCGGCTCGCGCAGCTTTCCGCCGCAGAACAACCAGTCGAAGTACAGCAACCCCGCCGTCGACAAGCTGCTCGACGGCGCCGAGGCGGAGGCCGACGCGGAGAAGCGGACCGCGATCCTGATCGAGGCGCAGAAGCTGATCGCGGCGGACATGCCGCTAATCTGGCTCGACCATCCGAAGTGGTTCCTGGCGATGGACAAGAATCTGAGCGGCTACGTCATCAGCCCGCTCTTCTACTGGGACTCCTTCTTCCGCGACCTCGTTCCGGCCTAAGCACCGGGTTCGTCTCCGTCTCCGCCGTAAGGGAGGGTCCGGTGCCCTCCCATGCCGCGCAGGGCATGATCTCGTTCGATGGCGACGTTGCCTCAGCCAACGAGCATATCGACCTTCGGTCGATGGGAGGGCACGGGACCCTCCCCTGCGGCGACGGGCGGCCGTCCCGGCGCGAACCGACTCGGCCCACACGAAAGCTGACGCATGGTCCGTCTGATCGTCACCAGGCTGCTGACGCTCGTGCCGATGATGTT
>JBPCRG010000642.1:0-4463 GCA_050997095.1 Thermomicrobiales bacterium
GTATACACCCGTCGAAGTGACAGTCTCGTGGAACCGTTTCTCCCGCCGCTACAAACTCGCGACAGACTTCCGCACGAATCGGCGGGTCGACGGTCTGCCGCAAAGGACGAGCTACTTGGCGACCGGGTAGCCCGCGTCGTCGAGGGCGGCCTCGATCTGCGGCAGCGAGACGCGGGACTGGTCGAACGCGATCGCCACCTGCTTCGTCTCCGCGTCCGCGAGGACACTTCGCACGCCGTCGAGCGCGCCGACCGCACCCAGGACCGTGGCGACGCAATGGCCGCAGGAGATGTCCGGCGCGGTCAGGGTGATCTGTTGGATCGTCGAGTTCATGGTTGACTCCTTCGCCGCCCATCGGCAGCCCTTAAATATACCCCCTATGGGTATCGTGATCAATGGTACACAGGCGCGGGCAGGGGTGTCAAGACGACCCGCCGCCGGCAGGCTGGACGGTTATCGTGCCGCGCATGCCGGCGGCGTAGTGGCCGGGGACGTGGCAGCCGAAAATGAACGCGCCCGCTCGGTCGAAGGTGTAGACCAAGGTCGCCGTCCGATGGGCCGGCACGGCGATCGCGAAGGGCGCGCCGTCTCCGGCGGGCATCGATTCGCCGACCGCCATCTCCCGCTCGTGCGCGGCCTGGACCTGCCCGTCGCCGATCACGAGCTCGTGCGGGACGGCTCCGTCGTTGGAGACCACGAACGCCACGGTCTCGCCCTGCACGACCGTCAGGGTGTCGGGCGTGAACCGGAGTCCGTCGCCGGCGCTGATCAAGATCGTCCGGTCCGGGAGCGCGAGGGCGGACGCCCGGCTCGGCGGCTCGACGCCCATAGTCATCTCGGCGTTGCCTTTGCCGGGGGCGAGGAAGAGGGCAAGCGCCCCGATCGCGATCGCCACCGCCGCGATCCCGACCAGATATCCGACATCGGCGACGCGGCGCCGGAGCGGCGGGTGCAGAATCTCCCGCGCATCCTTCGGGCGCTGGAATCCGCGCAGACGCAGGGCGTTGGTGACGACGCTGACGCTGCTCATCGCCATCGCCGCCGCCGCCAGGATCGGGTTGAGCAGCGTCCCGGTGAAGGGATAGAGCGCGCCCATCGCGACCGGAATCAGCACCACGTTGTAGGCGAAGGCCCAGAAGAGCCCTTGCTTGATCGTCGCCACCGTCCGCCGCGAGAGCCCGATCGCGGTCACGATCGTGCGCAGGTCGCCGCCGATCAAGGTCACGTCGGAGGCGGCCATCGCCACGTCGGCGCCCGTCCCGATCGCGATCCCGAGGTCGGCTTGGGCCAGGGCCGGAGCGTCGTTGATCCCGTCGCCGACCATCGCCACGGTTTTGCCCTCGGTCTGGAGCGCCGTGACCTTCGCGGCCTTCTGCTCCGGCAGCACGTCGGCCAGGACGTTCCCGATCCCGACTTGGCGGGCGATCGCCTCGGCCGTCGCCCGGTTGTCGCCGGTCAGCATCCAGACGTCGAGACCCAGCGCCTTCAGTTGGGCGACCGCCTCGCGCGACTCCGGCTTGAGGGTGTCGGCCACGGCGATCGCTCCGGCCAGCCGCCCGTCGACCGCGACGAAGAGCGGGGTCGCGCCGATTCCGGCGATCTCGGCCGTCTCGGCCTCGACCGCGGTCACGGGAATCGCCCGCTCCGCCATCATCGCCCGGTTGCCGATCACGACCGCGCGGCGGTCGACCGTCGCCTCGATGCCCATGCCGGTGACGGACTGGAAGCCCTCGGTCGCGGGCAGTTCGATCCCGATCTCGCGGGCTCGGGCGACGGCCGCCTCGCCCAAGGGGTACTCGGAGCCGACCTCTGCCGCCGCGGCCAGCCGCAGCAGGTCGCGCTCGGCGAACCCGCCGACCGTGACCAGCCGGGTGACCGCGGGTTTGCCGCGGGTGAGGGTGCCGGTTTTGTCGAGCACGATCGCGTCGATCCTGCGCGCCTGCTCCAGGGCCTCCCCGCCGCGGATCAGGATGCCGTTCTCGGCCGCCTTGCCGGTGCCGACCATGATCGCGACCGGGGAGGCGAGCCCCAAGGCGCATGGGCAGGCGATGATCAGCACCGCGATCGTGACCTGGACCGCCCGCGCGACGTCGCCGTCGAGCGCCATCCATCCGACGAAGGTCAGCGCGGCTAGCGCCAGCACCGCCGGCACGAAATAGCCGGAGATGGTGTCCGCCAGCCGCTGCAGCGGCGCCTTCGAGCCCTGCGCCTCCTCGACCAGCCTCACGATCTGGGCGAGGGTCGTGTCCTGCCCGACGTTGGTGGCGCGGAAGACGAAGGATCCGGTCTTGTTCAGCGTCGCGCCGATCACGGCGTCGTCGAGACCCTTCTCGACCGGCAGGCTCTCGCCGGTGAGCATGCTTTCGTCGAGCGTCGAGCGGCCCTCGGTGATCACGCCGTCGACCGGCACCTTCTCGCCGGGACGGACGCGGACCAGATCTCCGGAGACGACCGCCTCGATCGGGATGTCCTGCTCGACGCCGGCGCGGATCACCCGCGCCGTCTTCGCCTGAAGACCCATCAGCGCCTTGATCGCCGCGCCGGTCTGCTTCTTGGCCCGCGCCTCGAGCCATCTGCCCATCAGGATCAGCGCGATGATGACCACCGCCGACTCGTAGTAGAGGTGGAAGGCGAAGCCCCAGTCGGCCGCCTTGGCGGGCCAAAGGGTCACGAACGCGCTGTAGCCGAATGCGGCGCTGGTGCCGAAGGCGACCAGCGTGTTCATGTTGGTGCCGCCGTGCCTGCCGGCCGCCCAGGCGGCCTGATAGAAGACGCGCCCGGCCCAGAACTGGATCGTCGCCGACGCGATCAGGAGGAAGGGCGCGAGCGTGTGCATGCCCACCCCGATCGGCAGATACATCGCGCCCATCATGATCAGCCCGACCGCCAAGCTGACGAGCGACTTGCGCTTGAGGTCGTTGATCTCCCGCGTCCGCTCCAGGTCCCGCCCGTCCTCGGCCGTGGCCGGCGCGGGCCCGGCGACCGGTGCCGACCCGCCGTTCAGGACGGGGGCAGGCACCGCTTCCGCGACGCTTCCGGCTCGGACCTTGTACCCCGCCTTCTCCACGGCGCCCCGGAGTCGGGAAAGGTCGACCAACGCCGGATCGAACGTCACGCTGGCCCGCTCGGTCGCGAGATTGACGCTGGCCGTCTCGACGCCGGGCACCTTCGCCAGCGCCCGCTCGATGTTGCGCACGCACGAGGCGCACGTCATCCCCTCGATCGGGAGGGTCGCCTCGCCCACGGTCGCCGACGGCTTGGGCGTCGCCGCGGCAGTCGCGGGCGGCGGCGCGGCGGTCGCCGCGGGAGCCGCCTGGCGCACGCCGTAGCCCGCCTTCTCGACCGCCGCCGTCAGCTGGTCGGGCTGCGCGACCGCCGGATCGTACGTCACCGTGGCCTTTTCGGTCGCCAGGTTGACGCGGGCGTCGTGGACCCCCTCGACCTTCGCCAGCGCCTCCTCCACCCGCCGCACGCAGGAGGCGCAGGTCATCCCGGAGATGGGCAGCGTGGCTTGACGTTCCTGCCACGTATCGATGTGCGCCGTTTCGTGCATTGACCTGACTCCTCGTGTCCCGCCGCGGACTGCGCGGAGGGATGATCCCACCATACCCATCAGGGGTATTGAAGAATGATACCCCCGTAGGGTATTATCGTCAAGCAGGGCCCGTGCCCGCCGAGACAAACGACGGCGTTTCGGGCAGAGAACGCGCGGCGACATGATGCCGCGAAACGAGGATCGCATTGGCGAGCATCAATGAAAAGCGGCAGACGGCGGTCGAAGCCCTCCCCCGTCCGATCCGCCGCACCACGTCGTATTCCGAGGACAAGGGCAAGATTCTTCTGCGGCTGCGGCGGATGGAGGGCCAGCTTCGCGGCATCCAGAAGATGGTCGAGGAGGATCAGTACTGCCTCGACGTGCTGACCCAGCTCTCGGCGGTGATGGCCGCGGCGCGACAGACGGGGATGCTCGTCCTGGAGGACCATCTCCGCGGGTGCGTGCTCGGCGCCTGCCGCGACGGCCACGGGGACGCCGAGGAGGTGCTGGCCGAATCGATGGCCGCGATCAAGCGGTTCACCCGAACGGCGGGCTGACGGGGTCGCGCACCGGCTGCCGTCGTCGTTTGACCTCCGCACCGCGAGTCCTTAGACGCTATCCAGAAAGTGAACGTGCATGGCGGAGCTTGCGGTAGATGATCAAGCACGCGGCGGCGGCGAAGTGCGGGCCGACGACCGCTTCCGGCGGCCGCGCCGCCGCCGGTCCGATGCCACGGGCCTCCGCCTCCTCGGCGGGGGTGCCATCGGCCGCGGGCGTCACCTGCGGCGCTGGCGGGTGGCCAAGGATGTCGACCGCCACGCGGACCTTGGAGCCCTTGGTCCGCTTGCGCCCGGCGCGGTGCCCGCCCTCCGGCGTGCCGCTCGGCGTCCTGCCGTCGGGGATGGCCACTACGGGGCCGGGGGCGCGG
>JBPCRG010000698.1:0-8635 GCA_050997095.1 Thermomicrobiales bacterium
GAAGAGCGATCAGGACTCTTGTTGGGTTACGTTGGCCACCCTTGCGCATGCCGGGTGAGGTCGGTTGCCCGGCGCCGTCGTGGAGGAGATCGGACCGCCCGGCGCCGACGCATGGAGCGGCCGATCCACGGCATGCCGTCTACGGGGATATGGGCGCCGGGCTGCGCGGCGGCATGGCGACTCCGGCGGCGGGCGGCGGGCGGTCCGGGGCGGGGGCCGACCGCCCGGCGTCGAATGCGCGCGGCGGGATGCCCTCGGATCCGCGGACGAGCAGGACGTACATCGTGGCCAAGATGGGCAGATGGCCGATCAGCTCCTGCGGCGGCAGGAAGGCGATGCCGAGGTTGAAGGGGATCCACAGCCCGAGGATCACGACCCGGGGCAGGAATCCGGCGATCAGCGTCATCCCCGCGGTCGCCTCGACGATCCCGATCAGGAGCACGAACCGCCGGTCGGTCATCCAGTCGAACCCGGCGTCGCGGGGGACGTTGAAGCGGGGATAGCGCTCGAGAAAGAGGACGCCGAGCCTGGGGTTCAGCAGCTTCTCGGTGCAGCCGAGCACCAGGATCGAGAGGCCCGCGCAGATCCGCAGGGCCGGCAGGGCGTAGGGCCGAAGGCGCTGCTCCGCGGCCGTGCGCGCGCGGGATCCGCGGTCCGCGTAGAGGGTCACCTCGCGCCCGACGATCGCGAGGTAGAGCGCGATGCCGATGAACATGACCTGCTCGGCCACGCGCTCGGGCGAGGTGTAGGCGAATCCGAACAGGACGAGCCCGATGGTCAAGACCGCGCCGGTCCGGGTCATCACGCCGGTGATGAAGGTGAAGGCGGCGAGGGTCGAGAGGCCGGCGACGAGGACGCCGCCGACGTTGCGCGGCAGGTCGATGTTCGGCACGAAGAGGTGCAGCCCGCTCGCGGCGAAGATCATCGCGATCGCGGCCTGCACGCCGAGGATCGCCGCGGAGGCGGGCTCCATGCGTTGGAAGAAGGGGGGGCGCGGCCAGAGCGGATCGTCGAGCCGGCGCTCCAGCCAGCGAAGCCCGGCGACCGCGGAGAGCCCCGAGATCAGGGCGATCGCGACCGGCAGGGAGAAGAGCCGGCCCCAATCGGTGGGCGGCTGCTCGTCCGTGGGCACGAACCAGCGTTCGTGGGCGGACGCGGAGGCCGGCAGCGCGCCCAGGATGGCGGCGGCGGCGAGCCACGGAGCCGAGGTCGCGATCATGTTCCGCACGAGGTTCGGCCCTTTCCACGGCAGGATCCGGGCCGGCTTCGCCCTTCCCGCCGTCAACGAGTTCCACGCCGAGTATCGTTCATGCGTCGGGCGCGGCTCCTTGCGGGATCGGAGTGGCTGCACGATCCGCGCGTCTCTCCGCCACGCTCAGGGGTGCGGGGACGGCTCGGGTAAACTTGCGGGCGCGACCATCCCCGGGTTGAGATCGCCCAGGGTGCGCCCGGCTCAACCCGCAAAGCCTCTGCGAGGCTAGAACGGCCACAACCCGATCACGGAACCAATCCCCTGTCACGAACAACGGTGTCGGCGGGCGCGGAGCCGAGCAGGCGACCCGCACGCCTGCACGACGTCAGGATAGATGTGCCGATTTCCGTGAGCGCCGACCAGCTGAACAAGGATGAATCGCCGCTCCGGGCGCTGCCGTCGGCGGCCCGATCCGTCGTGGACCGGCTGGGGCGGGCGTTCGGGGATGGCGGCGAGGAACTGGCGCTGGTCGGCGGGATCGTGCGCGACATGCTCGCGGGCGGCGACCTGCCCGGGGATCTGGACTTTGCGACCGGCGCCGCGCCGGAGCGCACCCGCGCGCTCGGTCTGGCGGCCGGCGCGGCCTCGGTCTACGACGTGGGCGAGCGCTTCGGCACGATCGGATTCGTCTTCGAGGCGGACGCGGGCGGCGGAGGGGATCCGGCCGTCAACGCCGAGATCACCAGCTACCGCTCCGAGCACTACCCGGACGCGACGCGCCGTCCCGCGGTGACGCTCGGCGGCACGTTGGCGGAGGATCTCTCCCGCCGCGACTTCACGGTCAACGCGATGGCGCTGGATCCGGCGACGGGGGCGCTGACCGATCCGTTCGACGGTCAATCCGATCTGGCCCGAGGCATCCTGCGCGCGGTCGGGGATCCCGACGCCCGCTTCCGGGAGGATCCGCTGCGCCTGCTGCGCGCGGCGCGGTTCGTCGCGCAGCTGGGCCTGCGGGTGGAGGACGGGACGCGGCTGGCGATGGGGCGGCAGGCGGCGACGCTGGGCAGGGTCAGCAGAGAGCGCGTCTACGCGGAGTTGACGAAGCTGTTGACCGGAGCCTATGCCTCGCACGGTCTGGACACCCTGCTCGCGACCGGCCTCCTGCCCGAGGCGATCCCGGAGCTGGCCCTGCTGGCGCGCGACGCCGACGCGATCAAGGGTCCGCACCGGGAAAAGGATCTCTGGGAGCACATCACGCGCGTGGTCGACCAAACTCCGCGGCGGCCGGCCGTGCGCTGGGCGGCGCTGCTGCACGATGCGGCGAAACCCCGGACGCGCTCCGTCGACGGGTCCGGCGAGGTCCATTTCATCGGCCACGAGCGGGAGGGCGCCGACCTGGCGCGGAAGGCCCTCGCCCGGCTGAAGGCGGACAAGGGCACGCAGGCGGCGGTGACGCGGCTGGTGGAGCTGCATTTCCGTCCGGCCGCGTACGAGCCGGGCTGGACCGACAGCGCCGTGCGGCGGTTGATGCTGGACGCGGAGGGCGTGCTCGACGACCTGCTCGATCTGGCGGCCGCCGACGTGACGTCGGCGCGGGAGCAGAAGCGGCGCGCGGCGGCGGAGCGGATCGCGGGGTTGCGCGCCCACATCACGCGGGTCGAGGCGGAGCATGCGCTGGCGGAGCTGCGCAGCCCGCTCGACGGCGAGGAGCTGATGCGCTACTTCGGGCGTCCGCCGGGCCGGTGGATCGCGGCGGTCAAGGACCGGCTGCGGGAGATGGTGATCGACGGCGAACTGGAGGTGGACGACAAGGCGGGGGCGGAGCGGATCGCGCGGGCAATGATCGAGCGGGATGGCGTATAACGCCATGCAGGGCGGAAGCGCGCCCTCTCTCCATCTTTAGTATAGAAGGAGCACGCGGATGACCGAACGGACTTTGGGCTCGGACGTGCCGCCGGAGGGCGGGAAGCGGATGTCGATGGAGGAGCTGCTGCACCGCGACCACTACACGCCGAAGGAACTGGCGGAGGTGGCCGACCTGCCGCTGTCGCTGATCGAGCAGGCGGCCTTCGCGGGCCGGTTGAAGGCGAACATCGTCGATCACGACATCGTCGGCATCGCCCGCGCCGACGCGCTGGCGTGGATGGGTTCGCGCGACCGGTAGGGCGTGTTAGCGACGCGCCTCTCCGTCCGCAACGGTCGTGGGGGAATGCCGAGGGAGGGGCGGTCTCCCGGGTTGCCCGTGACCCCATTTTCGGGCATAGGCGACTGAATAGGTGACCCCTACCTGAGACTGATGCCGCGAACGAGATCTCGTTCCGCGTCGGATCGGCGACGGTTCACCGGCTGTCCCTGCTCCGATGTCGTGATGCCATGATTCGGCGAGGCCGGGGCGCCGCTCCGCGGTCCGTGCATCGTCGATCGTCGTTGGCGAAACCGACGATGGTTCTCCCTGCGATGGTTCTCCCTGCGGGCGAAGAGATTCCTCGACTCCGCCTGCGGGCTCCGCTCGGAATGACGGGGGTATGGGGCGTCGCGGCGTCGCCGACGACGGCGCCGCCGATGCCGATCGATCTTGCATAGAGCACTCCGGGCTGAACCTGCACTTTCTTTCCGGGAGTGCCGCCCTCCTGCCGGAACGCCGCTGAAGGCGTTCGCGGAGGATTCGTCACGTTCGCCGCGATGTCGCGTTCACCTGGATAGACGGGTCGGAGGACGGAGCGGAGGCGGCGGATTTTGGGATGGCCGGAAGGCGGAGGCGACCGGGGCGACGATCGGAAATCGGACGCGCTGGCGAAGTCCGTCGCCGATGACGCACGGCTGGTGCGGACGGCGCAGGCCGACCCGCAGGCCTTCGGCCACCTCTACGACCGCTACGTCGGCCTCGTCTACCGGTACTGCCAGCGCCGGACGTTCGACCCGGTCGCGGCCGAGGACGCGACCAGTCAGGTCTTCCTGAAGGCGTTGGCGGCGCTGCCGCGCTTCGATCCGGCCGGCGGATCGTTCCGCTCCTGGCTCTTCGCGATCGCGCACAACGTGGTCGCGGATCAGGGCCGGGAGCGCCTGCGCCGACCGCAGTCCCCCCTCGAGGCGGCGGAGTCGGTGGTCGACCCCGCGCCGTCGCCCGAGGAGGAGGCCGAGCGCGGGGAGCGGCGGCTGTCGGTGGTGGCGGCGCTCGCGCTGTTGACCGGCGAGCAGCGCCGCGTCGTCGAACTGCGCCTGGCGGGGCTCGGCGGGCCGGAGATCGCGGCCGTGCTGGGCCGGAGCGAGGTCGCGGTGCGGGCAATGCAGCGTCGCGCGCTGCTCCGCTTGCGGGAGCTGCTGAACGTGGAGGACGCGGCGTCGGAGACCGGGGCGCGCGGCGCCCGGGAGCGATTGACATGATGGAGAACCGCGAGGAGCGCCTGGACCGTGAGTTGGGGGAGGCATGGGACCGGCTGATCGCCGGGGAGCCGGCGGACGGGGCCCGCGGGCATCCGCCCGGCGAGCCGACGATGCGCTTTCTCCACGCCCACGACGACGCGTCCGGCCCAGATCCGCGGTTCGTGCGGCGCTTAAAGGAGGATCTCATGCGACAGGCGACTGCGACGGCGTCGATCTCCGACCATGGACACCCGGCGGCGGTTCTGCCGTCGCCGAACGGGGTGGTGCGCCCGAACGGCTCCGAGCGGGCCCGGGAACGGGCGAAAACGAGATCGCGCTGGTGGGGCTCGCTGGAGTTCGCCGCCGCGTCGCTGCTGATCCTGGCGCTCGTCGGCACCGCCTATGGCGGGGGCGGATTCGCCAACCTCGGTGGGTTCCTGCCGCACGGCGCGAGGGATCAGGTCGATCGATCCAAGGATGTGCCGATGGCCGGCGTCGATCCGGGGCGGACCAATCTGCAACCCGGACCCGGGCCGGAGGGCGTGCCGTCGTTGCGGTGGCGAACCTTCGCCGGGGCGAACGGGGGGACGCCGGTGCTGGTCGGCGGATCGGTCTATGTGCCCTCGGCGGGAGGGCTGACCGCGTTCGACGCCGCGACCGGCGCGCGGCGTTGGCGAGCCGAGATCCTGGGGGTCGTGGGCGATGCGGCCGTCGCCGACGACATCGTCTACGCGGGCAGCACCAGGAACACCGAATCGTCCGGCAAGGGAGCCGACGAGGGATTCCTGCACGCCCTGGATGCATCGACGGGGGCGGAACGCTGGCGGACGCCGACGGGCGGGTCGGGCTTCTCCGCACCGGCCATCGCCGACGGCACGGTCTACATCGTCGGCGGCAAGGGCAGCGACAACCTCTTCGCGATCGACGCCGCGTCGGGAAAGGAAGCGTGGCGGATTCCGGTCGGATCCAGCGCCTGCGCCTGCGCCCCGTTCACTCCGGCCGTCTCGGGCGGTCTGGTCTACGTCGGCAACGACAGCGGCGACCTGCTCGCGATCGACCGTGTCCACGGCGGGCTGACTTGGCGGGCGAAGGCGCCCCGCCGCGCCAACGTCCACACCCCGGTCGTCGCGGACGGTGTGGTCTACGTCGGATCGGACGAGGGGGATTCCGGCGGGGGGCGGGGCGTCTTCGCCTTCGACGCTGCAGATGGCGGGCTCCGGTGGTCGTCGGACATCGCCGCGCTGCGGGCGCCGGCGCTCGCGGACGGGACGCTGTACGCCACCATCAGATCCGGGACCGGCTACGCGATCGTCGCGCTCGCCGCGGATTCCGGCAAGGAGCGGTGGCGCGCGCCGTTGGCGTCGCGGAATGCGGTCGCACCGAGTGAAGGGGAGACGAGGCCGCATCCGGGAGGGCCGCCGACCGTCGCGGGCGGCACGGTCTACGTCGGGGCGTTCAACGGCTACCACGCGGACGGCGACCTCCTCGCGCTCGACGCGGCGAGCGGCGACGAGCGCTGGCGGGTCACGCTCGCGGGCGGAGTCAGCGAAAGCGTCACCGTCTCCGGCGGCACGATCTTCGCGAGCACCGGGGAGGGACTGCTGCATGCGTTGGGTTCGGGCGGAACGGTGCAGGCCGCGCCCGGCGCGACGCCCGCCAACGACCTCACGGACCGCCCAGCCTGCACCTCGACGCCGGATCCGGATCCGATGGCGCGGGTCGGCGGCACGCCGGCGAGCGTCGGCGCCCCTTCCGACCGCAAAGGCACGCGGCAGACGGAAGCGGAGCTGCCGATCGGCGAGTCGGTCGCCCGCGGAATCGTCGACGGGATCGAGGCGACGGTTCGGGGGTACGCCGCGTGCTCGGGGGTCGCGGTGACCGCCACGGGCGAGTTGGACGCGTCGCCGCTCTACGGCTTCTTCAGCGACGACTACTTCCGCCGCGCGCGGAATTCGTCGAACACGTCCGTGCCGGGTGAGTATGCCGTGACCAAATGGTATGTCTCGCCCTTCGATGCGTTCGTCGCCCGAGACGCCCGCCGTCTGGCGGACGGTCGCATCGGCGCCGCCTTCTCACCCACATCGGGTGTGCCGGCCTTCGTGATCTTCGTCCCCTCGCCGGACGGCAGCTGGTGGCTGATCGACGAGATCGTGCTGTTGATGCCGTCTGCGGGCAGTGTCGCCGCTTCGCCGGTGGCGACCCCGTAGGCGGAGGCATTCCGGGCGGAAGCCCGCCTACGGTGGATCGGAGACGACCCATCCGGGGGCGGGCCGCCAACGGAACAGGCGGTTCTCGAACAGTTCGGTGCGATCGAGGAGGGAGAGCAACAGCGGTTCGATGACCGCAAGGGGCTTGGATGGCAGCAGCACGACGCCGGCATGAGTGCGCGTCACCTCCCAATGCTCGCTCCATCGAAGCCATGCGTCGTGCAACTCCTCGAAATGACTCCCGTTGTGCGTCACGAGGATCAACCGTCGTTCTGCCGCGACGAGCAGCCGGCGGGCGTCCGACGCCGCGCCAAGCTCCAGATCGCGCGCCGTCACGACCACATGACCGTGCTCCCGCAGGTTGCGCGCGAGCACGTGCGACATGCTGTGATCGAAATACAGGTCGGCCAACCGCGTCAGAAGCGGATCGAGTCGAGCAGGGGCAGGAGGCTGTCATCGTTTTGCAGCAGTCGGGCATCGATCGCCCACCCGAATTCGCCGTAGAAGGCGAGCCCGGCTTCCACGTCGGCAAGCGGGATCCCAAAGGCGGCGGCGGTCTCTGCGGCGTTCCGCCCGTTGACGAGATAGGCGCCGACGATCGACCAGACGGGAATGCCCGAGCCGCGCAGTCGGACGTCGCCCAATCCCCCGTGAATCCGGTCACGCTCGACGCGACGGGCGACGAGTTGCTCGTCGGTCGGCGGCTCGTATTCCCGCAAGGCATCGACAGACGGTCGGGTTTTCATGCGTTCTCCATCTCCGCGGAGAAAGTATAGTCACCGTCTCAACTCCTTGAACACACTCGACTTTCGACTCGGGATTTTTCTGCGGCGGCGTGCCTTCGTAGGGCATGTCGCCCGACTGGCGATGATCCGGAATGGTCCGGCTGCACGATGGGTCGGCGGCATGGGCGTCTGACCCTACAATGCGCCTGCGAGGAAGGCGGCGCACGAGGGAGGCGGACGGATGCATTTCACACCGCGCGAGCAGGAGAAACTGCTCCTCTTTCTGGCGGCGCAGCTGGCGCGGGCGCGGCAGGCGCGCGGGCTGAGGCTGAACTACCCCGAGGCGATGGCTGTCCTCAGCTTCGAGATCATGGAGGGCGCGCGCGACGGCCGCTCCGTCGCCGACCTGATGGCGTGGGGCAAGCAGATCCTCGGCGCGGAGGACGTGCTGCCCGGCGTCGCGGAGATGATCCACGAGGTGCAGGTCGAGGCGACGTTTCCGGACGGCACGAAACTCGTGACCGTGCACGGGCCGATCCCGAACCCGGGAGCGGTCGTCCCCGGCGAGTACCTGCTGGCCGACGAGCCGATCCTGGCCAACGAGGGACGGAGGACGCACGACCTGCTCGTGGCCAACACGGGCGACCGCCCGGTCCAGATCGGCTCGCACTTCCCGTTCGTGGAGGTCAACGCGGCGCTGCGGTTCGACCGCGCGGCGGCCACCGGGATGCGGCTGAACATCCCCGCGGGCACTGCGGTGCGCTTCGAGCCGGGGGAGGAGAAGCGGGTGGAGCTGGTGGCGTTCGGGGGGGCGGCGGCGGCCCCCTAACCCCCCGGCCGCACCCAGAGGGTACCCGCCCCCCGACGTTCGGGGGGAAGGGGGAGCGGCGCGTCGTTTGGGAGTGGGATGGATGTCACGGACAGATACGTGGAATGGGCGGTATCGAGGGGCATCCGAGGCGTTGATCGATGCCGCGAAAGAGCTGAGGAATGCGCCGACCGACGCTGAGGAGCGATTGTGGCAGGCGATTCGGCGGAGGCAGGTCGGCGGGGCGCGGTTTCGGCGGCAGCATCCGATCGGCGGGTTTGCCCTGGATTTCTGCTGCCCGGAGCATCGATTGGTCGTCGAGGTCGATGGGCCCGTCCAT
>JBPCRG010000009.1:0-5854 GCA_050997095.1 Thermomicrobiales bacterium
CCTCCTCGCGATCGAGGCCAAACCGCTGCAAGCGGAGCTGACGGAGAAGCATGCCGCGCAACTCATCCAGTATTGCGCCGTCGAAGGGATCGAGTGGGCGGTGCTCACGAACGGCCGCGAACTGCAATTCTTCAACACTTTCCTCAAACCCGATCTGGCGGCGAAACGGATCCTTCGCATCGATCTCCTCGCATTCAACGCGGAGAGCGAGTTCGAGCACCTTTTCGAGCAACTGTGGCAGCTTTCCCGCCAGCGTATGACGCAGCCGGCCCTTGTCCGCTCTTGGCTCAACCAACGGCGGCTCGACGTCGCGCTCCGGGAATTGATGACGAATCCGGGCTCCGCGGTCATGCGGCACGTCAAGCGGGAACTTGCCGACCGGGATGTCGCGGCGACGCCGCAGGAAGTATCGCAGTGGTTCCGCACCCACCTCGTTCCCGGCGTCGTCACGATCACTGCGCCTGCCACAGTATCCCAGCATGCTGCGACGCAGCCCCCGCACGCCGCCGGTCCGTCGGCTCCGGCATTCGAGCAATCGGAACCCGTCGCCGCCGCCATGTCCGGCATGCGGGCCGAGGCATCGCGCGGGGGCGCTGAGGCATTGTCCGAGGTGTTCCGGGCGCGGATCGATCGCGCGTTTCCGGGCACCGAATGGAGGGAGACGAAATACTACGTCGCGGCGCGCTCGGAAAACGGCACCTTCCTCGCTTACCGGGTGCGCGGCGACCGCATCCTGGTGGGGTTGACCCTGCCCGCATCGTTCGACCATCCGGCGATCCGGGACGTCGGCGGCGAATTCAACTGGGCCCGGATCACCAAGGTTTTCGAGCTGCGGTCGGAAGCAGAGCTCTCAGACTCCATCATCGGCGCCGTTTCCGCCGCGAGAGCGCATCTGGCGTCGGACCGCGCCCGCACCAGCTCCTACTTCGGGGTCTCGCTTGGAGACCTGGTCGCCGCGGGGGCGGTTTCGCAGGAAACCCAACTCGTGTTGCTGGGCAACGGCCGACGGGAACTCGCGCGCGCGTCGGTGGACGACGAGGGTTTCATCGTCTGGGAAGGGCGCCGCTTCCGCACTCCGTCCGACCGGACATTTGGCGCATTGCTGGGCCGTGGCAGCAGCAATTTCAACGGATGGTCACAATGGCACGTGGCTGAGTCCGGCCGGTTCCGATCACTCGCCGATGTCCGCCAGGAATACCTGAACGCGAAGCGAGGCGGCTCCAGCGCGCCGGACGTTCCCGAGATCGACTCGGCATGAAGCTAAGAAAGCGAGCATCCGGTCGTCGATGCCGGGCGGGGGAACCGGGGCGACGGAGTGCCCCGGTTCAGACGTGGACGCGATCGTCAAGCGCGGCCCGCTGCTACGCCGCTGGCCGCGCGGTTTCGGCGTGTGAATCATGCGACGTGGCGACTAGGCCGCTGCTCAGGCAGCGCCGGCAGTCTGCCGCCCACCAGTCGCGCGCATCGTTCCCCGTGTGCATCCGGCGATACCCGTCGCCGAGGCAGTCCGGGCACCGGACGGCCGGAGCCGCCGGGGTGGGCGGCTCCGGGTCGGGCAGCTCGCCCAGCTCGGCGAGCGTGATCCCGCCGTGTTTGCAGACGTTCCACGGGCCGAAACCCTCACACGTGCAACTTCCCGCCCGCACGTCCACAAGGTAGGTGACATCCCCGCCCCGGCTGCTCGAGACCGCGAAGAGGGCGTCGCGGCCCTGGATCCGGTAGACGTGGCAGCCCTCGATGACCGCCTTCTGCGCCAGCCGGAACAGCCGCGCCGCCGGCGTCTCGCCCGCCTCCCGCCGCGAGACCATCTTCAGGGTGATCGTGCCCGGAACGTCGAATGCCGCGTCTGCCATGACCGCTGCTCCCTTTCGTGTTGCCTACCGATTGCCGTCTGACGTTTCCCCGCGTCATTGATACCAAGATTACATCATGTTGACGTTGGTGTCAAGTGGGTGTAATATCAATTCTGGGGATTCGCCCCGGAGGAAGGGAGCGCGGATGAAGACGCTGCGGGAGTGGCGGACGGAAAAGCTGCACAGCGTCCGGGAGCTGGCCGCCCTGGCCGGCGTGACGCACAAGACGGTGATCGACCTCGAACACGGGCGCCGACGCGCCACCTACGCGTCGATGCGCGGCCTCGCCGACGCGTTGGGCGTGCCGGCCGCGGAGATCTCGGAGTTTGCGGCGGTGCTGGAAGAGCGGGGAAAAGACGCGGCCTAGCGTGAACTAGGCCGCGTCCGGGGAAACGTCCGACGGCAGGTAGGCGGCCGTTGGACCGCGCAAGTGTACGGGAGGTGACGATGGCTTCACAGACGGAAACCACGGCGGCGAAGGAGCGGCGACGGAAGCTCGCAAACGGGGAAGGCGGCTATCGCGAGCGGCCCAACGGGCTTTGGGAGTGTCGGATCAGCCTGCCCAACGGCAAGCGCAAGAGCATCTACGGGAAGTCGTTCGAGGAATGCCGGGACAATCGGAGGCAAGCCGAGCGTGAGCAGGAACGCGGGCTCGACCTGTCGGCGAAGCGGCAGACGGTCGAGGCTTTCCTCGCCGCGTGGCTCGAAGAGACGGCCAAACCCACGCTTCGCCCGAAGACGCACCACAGCTACGCGCAATTGATCCGGCTGCACATCGTCCCGGCGCTGGGTAAGACGGAGCTCGCCAAGCTGACGCCGCACCAGGTGCAGGCCATGATGGCGGCGATGACCACAAAGGGCCTATCGCCCCGAAGTGTCCAGTACACCCGCGCGGTGCTGCGCCGAGCGCTCGGCCACGCGCTGAAATGGGAGCTCGTCTCGCGAAACGTCGCGACGCTCGTTGACCCGCCCCGATCAGTCCGGAAACCCGTCCACGCGCTCACGGCGGACCAGGCACGCGGGTTCCTGGACGGGGTGCGCGCGGCCGATGACCGGCTGTGGCCGCTCTACACCGCGGCCGTGCTGACTGGGCTTCGACAGGCGGAACTGTTGGGGCTGCGGTGGACGGACCTCGACCTGACGTCCGGAACGCTTCGCGTCGCGCACACGCTGCAACGGGTGTCCGGCGAATGGAGCTTTGTCGAGCCGAAGACCAAGCGGAGCGCACGCGCCCTCTCGCTGCCCGCAGTCGTCGTGTCCGCGTTCCAGGTCCAGAAGGATCGACAGGCGTTCGAGCGAAAGGCCGCCGGCGCCGCGTGGATCGACCGGGGTCTCGTCTTCACCACGCCGAAGGGAACGCCGCTCGAACCGTCGAACCTCAGCAAGCGGCTGCACGCCTCACTGGAGGCCGCAGGGCTACCGAAACAGGGCATGCATGCCCTCCGACACTGCTGCGCCTCGTTGCTGCTCGCACAGGGCGTTTCTGCGCGCGTGGTCATGGAACAGCTCGGACACTCGCAAATCTCGCTGACGATGGACACCTATTCCCACGTCATGCCGGCGATGCTGCGGGAAGCCGCGAACGCGCTCGACAAGGCATTCGAGAACGCCAAGACGGGGTAGCTCGGACGGCGTTGGGGTATGCGTTGGGGTATCAGCACTAAAACGGCCGAAGGGTTGATCCCGACGGCCGTTCGTTTTGCCCGGACTTCCGGGCTTTTCTCGGGGTGAGCCGCGTAGGACTCGAACCTACAACCAGCTGATTAAGAGTCAGCTGCTCTGCCAATTGAGCTAGCGGCCCGCTAGAAGCACCAGTGTACCGATCGCTTTCGGGGATGTCAAAGTGCGCTTCGGCGTGGTGGAGGGCACCTACAGCGGCGGACGCTCCAGGTGCCAGGGGGTGGATTGCTCGTAGGCGTGGGCGACGCGCAGGATCGTGCCCTCGTCGAAGGCTTTGCCGAGCACCTGCAGGCTGACCGGCATGCCCTCCGAGAAGCCGCAGGGGATGGCGACTCCAGGGATGCCCGCCATGTTGGCCGGCACGGTGAAGACGTCGGCGAGATACATCTGGTACGGGTCGTCGGTTCTCGATCCGAACGGGAACGCGACGGTGGGCGAGGTCGGGGCGACGATGGCGTCGACTTGCGTGAAGGCATCATCGAAGTCGCGCTTGATCAGCGTCCTCACCTTCTGCGCCTTGACGTAGTAGGCGTCGTAGTAACCGCTGCTGAGCGCGTAGGTGCCGAGCATGATCCGGCGCTTGACCTCCGGGCCGAACCCCTCGCCGCGGGTGCGCTCGTACATCCCGCGCAGCGAGTCGGCGTCCTTCGACAGGCCGAAGCGGACGCCGTCGAACCGCGCGAGGTTGGCGCTGGCTTCCGCGGGGGCGGTGCAGTAGTAGGTCGGCAGGGCGTATTTGGTGTGGGGCAGGGCGACCGGCACGATCTCGGCCCCCAGCGTCCGCAGGTGGGCGATGGCCTGTTCGACGGCGGACTCCACGCCTGGCTCCATGCCCGGGATCGTGTACTCCCGCGCGACCCCGATCCGCATCCCCCGAAGATCGGCGTGCAGGAAGGAGCGGAACGACGGGACGTCGAGCGGGGCCGAGGTGGAGTCGTTGGGGTCGCGCCCGGAGATCGCCTCGAGCACGATCGCCGCGTCCTCGACCGTCCGTGCGAACGGGCCGATCTGGTCGAGACTGCTGGCGAATGCGATCAGGCCGTAGCGGGAGACCCGGCCATAGGTCGGCTTCAGGCCGACGACGCCGCAGAACCCGGCGGGCTGCCGGATCGAGCCTCCCGTGTCCGACCCGAGCGAGACGATGGCCTCCCCGGCGGCGACGGCCGCGGCCGGGCCGCCGGAGCTGCCGCCGGGCACCCGGGAGACGTCCCATGGATTCTTGGTCGTGCCGAAGGCGGAGTTCTCGGTGGAGGAGCCCATCGCGAACTCGTCGGTGTTGGCCTTTCCCACGAAGACGGCGTCCTGATCCCGCAGCCTGCGCACGACGGTCGCGTCGTAGGGGGAGCAGTAGCCTGCCAAGATCCTCGACGCGGCGGTGGTCGGCGCGTCGATGGTGCAGAGCACGTCTTTGAGCGAGACCGGGATTCCCGTCAGCGGGGCGGATTCGCGCCGGGCGATCCGGGCGTCGGCGGCCTGGGCCTGGCGAAGGGCGACGTCCGTCATCAGATGGAGGTGGCAGGAGAGTTTCGGCTCCAGGCGCTCGATCCGACGGAAATGCGCCTCGGCCAACTCGACCGCCGAGAGCTGTCCCGTGTCGAGCGCGACGCGGGCTGTCGCCGCGCTCAAATGGACGGTGTCGTCCCCGGTCACGACCCGCGCTCCGCGTTCCCAAGGGGTGAGTCGACCTCGAAATAGCCGTCGGACGAGCGGGGGGCGTTCCCGATCACGACCTCGTGCGGGAGCGACGGCTGCACGTCGTCGTCGCGCATGACGTTGCTGAGGGCGATCACCTGAGCCGTGGGCGGAATCGCGTCGGTGTCCAGCTCGCTCAACGAACCGATGTACTCGAGGATCGACGAGAGTTGATCGCGCATGCGCTCCTTCTCGTCGGCGCTCAGGCCGAGCCGGGCGAGCGTCGCCACGTGTTCCACGTCCTCGATCGTCAACCGCATGTCAGGCGTCGTTTCGGCGAAGGCGAACCGGACGCGCACGACGTCCGGGAGCGCTCCAAATCACGGCCGAAAGGGCATCGGCGCGGCAGTTTCGAAGTCTAGCACAGGCGGGTTTCCGGCCTCGGAAGGCGATGCTCAGGAGGCGAAGCCCGCCATCAGGCAGTCGATGTAGGTCATCGCCTCCCGGGCGTCGGACCCGAGGAAGAGACCGTCGATCCCGTCGCGAAGCTCCGGCTGGACGCTGAAGACATGCCCGCCGAAACCGACGGCGGGATATCCCTTGCGGCGCAGATCGGGGTTGAGCGACGCCTGGAGCACGGGAATGATGTCGCGCAGGCGATGCGCGGTCTCGGCCCGGGAGGCGGAGAG
>JBPCRG010000045.1:0-2771 GCA_050997095.1 Thermomicrobiales bacterium
GGTCAGGGTCACGAGCCGGGCTCCGGCGAGGATCGTGTTCGCGACGAGGTCGACGTCGTCGTCGCGGCCGACGAGGGAGGTGAGCGGCGGGGCGAGGGCACGCCCGAAGTCGGCCGGGGGCCGCTCCAACGGCCAGACGACGGCTCCGGCGGGATGTCGATGATGGTTGAGGGCACTCGCCACGTCCCGCGCTCCGTTCCGTTCGCTCTGGGCGCCGAGCATTGGGCTCTGCGCTCTGAGGGGCGGGCCGACTCGCTCGTCCACGATCGTGTCGGCGGGATGTGATCAGGCGGTCATTATCAGCCAGACGGCGGGACGGCGTCGCCATCGTCGAATGGCGCCCGGTTTCGCGTATGCTTTCGACGATTCTTGCGTGACACCCTCCCAAGAATGGTTGGATCGGACGAAGAGATTCGTCAGTCAATTGCGCGGAACGGTCGCGACTCGCGGCTCGATTGTGGAGAAGATGGCGAGTTCGACCGAGCCGACCCGAATCACCGATGAAGTCCGATGCAGCTATCAACACGACGTGATGACCCGGCTGCGCTGCTCGCGCTGCGGCAAGCCGATCTGCCCCCGCTGCGGGGTGCGGACGCCGGTCGGTCTGCGGTGCCCCGAGTGCGCCGGCGTGCGCGGGCTGCCCACCTACCGCACCGACGGCGGAAACCTGTTGAAGGCGGCCGCGGCCGGACTCGGCGTCGCCGCCGCGGTCGGCGTGCTCTGGGGCTATTTCCCCGCCTGGCAGTTCTACCTCTCGCTCTTGATCGGGTTCGGGGTCGCGGAGGCGATGGCGGGGCCGGCGAAGGCGAAACGCGGCCGGGACCTGCAGGTGGTCGGGATCGCCGCGGTGCTGATCGGGGTGGGCATCGGGCGGACGATCGTCACCAACCGCCTCCACCTGACGTGGGCGGACGTCAGCGCGTATTCGCCGTACGTCAAAAACGTGGTGTACCTCCGGCCCATCCCCGATCTGCTCTTTGTCGGGTTGGCCGCGCTGATCGTCTGGTACCGCTTCCGCTGATGGAGCCGCGTGCGGAGGCGCCGGCCGATCCGGGAGGACCGGGGGAATCCGGGGCCGCGCCGCTCGGGGTGAAGGGGATCGCCGGCGCGGCGGCGGTGATCTCCGCCGGGAACCTGCTCAGCCGCGTCCTCGGGTTGGGCCGGGAGCAGCTGGCGGCGGGACTCTTCGGCGCCGGCGACCAGATCGCCGCATTCCAGATCGCCGACAACGTCCACACCCTGCTCTTCGACCTCGTGATGAGCGGGATGCTCGAAGCGGCGATGATCCCTGTCCTGACGGTCTGGGCGCTGAACACCGTCGGTTCCCGCGCCGAATTGCGCCGCGTCTCCGGCGCGCTCGTGACGCTGGCGTTGCTGATCGTGGGCGGTTTGACGCTGCTCGGCGTCATCTTCGCGCCGGCCGTGGTGGACGCGATGACGCGGTTTGGCGGCGCGGACGGAGCCCGCGCCGGCGCGACGACCGCGCTGGCCGTCACGATGGTCCGGATCATCCTGCCGGCGGTGCTCTTTCTCGCGGTCGGCGACGTGCTGATGAGCGTGCTCTACGCGCTGGACCGCCCCGGCCCGCCGGCGCTCGCCGCGGCCGCCCGCAACGCGGCGATCGTGGTCGCGATGCTCCTCCTCTCGACCAGGCTCGGAGTCAGGAGCATGGCGGTCGGGGTCGTTGTGGGCGGGGTCGCGATCGTCGCTGTGCAGCTGCCCGCGCTGGCGCAGGAACGGGCGCTGCCGCGGTTGAATCTGGAATTCGGGCATCCTGCGGTGCGGACCGTCTTCGGCCTCTATCTGCCGATCTTCCTCGGCTTGATCGTGAGCACGGCGATGGTCGTCGTCGACCGCAACCTCGCCTGGCGGGCGGAGGCCGATGCGCTCGGGGCGATGCGCTACGCGACGACGCTCGTGCAGTTCGTGCTCGGGCTGGTCGCGGCGGGCATCTCGCTCGCGTCGCTGCCGCGGCTGTCGCGGCACTTCGACGAGGGAGATGAGGCGGCGTTCCGGGCCACGCTGGGGCAGGCGCTGGGGTTCGTCACGCTGCTGATCTTCCCCGCGGTCTTCGGCCTGGCGGCGCTGGGGCGGCCGACCGTCGACCTGCTCTTCCGGCATGGGGAGACGGGAGGCTCCGCATCGCGCCTGATCGTGATCGCGCTGCTCGGCTACCTGCCGGGGCACCTTTTCGCGGCCTACGATCAGGTGCTGATCTTCGCGTTCTACGCCCGCAAGAACACGCGGACGCCGGTGCTGGTCGGGGTCGGGTCGGCGGTGGTCTACCTCGCGGCGGCGATCCTGCTCTCCCGCGAATACGGGATGATCGGGCTGGTGATCGCCAACTCGCTGCAGTTCGCCGCGCACACCGTCGTCATGTTCCTGCTCGGATGGCGGGTCTTCGGGTTGCGGAGCGCGGACCTGCGGCGGGTCGTCGGCCGCTGCGGGGCGGCTGCGGCGCTCATGGCGGGCGCGGCGCTGCTCGTCTGGCTGGTGTTGCGGTCGGTCATGCCCGAGCCCGGCTCGGCGGGCGGCGGGATCGCGTCGAAGTCGGCGCTGCTTGTCGTCCCCGCGACCGTGGGCGCAATCGTGTACCTCGCGGCGATCTCCAAGCTTCGGGTGCGGGAGTTCGAGTCGCTGCGGGCCGCGGTGATGGGACGGTTCGCGGGGAAGTTCGGGTGTTAACGCTGACCCGTCGTCGTCGGTCGTCGTAGGGGAGGGTCCCGTGCCCTCCCATGGCCCGCAGGCCATGATCTCGTTCACACGCGGAC
>JBPCRG010000100.1:0-2701 GCA_050997095.1 Thermomicrobiales bacterium
CCCCACGTGTTTGCAAAGGTGCTCCGCTCTTGGGCGGCGCCCGGGAGGAGACCGTTTCGTAGGGGCGGACCTCCGTGTCCGCCCCTACCCGATTCCGGCGGCGACTGCTTTGAAATCTCGCCCTAGATTATCGACACGGAAGCGCGGTCAAGGGAGCGTTCCATGGCCGCGTCGGGGATCGCGTCTTCGTGGTTGCCGCGATCGGGCCGGAAGCGGAGCACGATCCTCGCGGATTCCGTCGAGTCGTGTCCATCGCGCTGAAACGCCTCGCGGAATCGGAGCCGAAGACATGACGATCGATCGAGGAAAACTCGGGGCGCGAAGCATGCCGGTCGACGACTACCTGTCCGCGCAACTCGGCGCCGATCCAGGGTTCCGTGCCTATTGGGAGCGGACCGCCTTCGCACGGGCGCTCAGCCTCGAGGTGATCCGCGCCCGCGCCGCGCTCCAGTCGGGACAGGTGGAGTTCGCGGAGCGAATGGGCGCTCCGCTGGCCGTGGTCGAGGCGCTCGAAGAGGGCGAAGACGATCCCAGCGTGGAAACGCTCTCCCTGCTCGCGGAGCGAGTCGGCATTCCCTTCGCCGTCACGGTCACGCTCGCCGTCCCCCAAGACACCCAAGCCGCTCCGCCGGTCCTGCATACGCGCCTCAAGCGGTCCGCCGCGTAGGCCGTCCCGCGCGGTTTCTGATGTCGTCGGGCGCGATTCCGAAGATCACCGAACGCGCGCATATGTTTCGGAAGACGCCGGTTTTCCCAATCGACCGGCGGTTATGTAGCGTTCCATCCTTTTATGATCCCAAATTCGGTCCTCGACGTACCATCTGTACGACACCATCGACATGTTGATGGCTGGCGCGAATCAAAAGAACACGAAGCGATTCGCGGCATCGCTGAACCGACGGCCGCCTCGCGGCGCAGGTCCGCAAGGCTGGCATTTTTCGGCATCGATCGCGGGAAGGCGTGAAAGCGTTCGCGACAACGGGTAGGATACAGACGTGGGAGACATCGAAGAGAAGCGACCGACAGGAGAGAGCGGGGAGCGGGACGCCGGTTCGGGCGACGCCGCGTCCTCTGGGCAGGCCGTGCCCGCAGCCGCCGACGTGCCTTCCGGTGACGGCGACGTCCGGGGAGGCGCAGCCGGGGCCTACGTGCTCGACGCGCTGTCCGACGAGGAGCGGAGCGCGTTCGCCTCGTTTCTCGCCGCCTCGCCAGAGACCCAAGCCGAGGTCCGCGAGTTGGCTTCCGTCGTCGCGGTGCTGCCGCGGCTGCTGACGCTCGACGCGGTCGTCCTCCGCGGCGACGCGGACGCCGGAGCCGAGGTTCCCGCGCCGTCCCCGGCGTTGCGGGACCGGATCATGGCCGCCGCGCGCGCCGAGCCCGCCGCGCTGCCGGTCGCCGAAGCAGCCACGGCTGCGGTCGATGACGATCACGGGTCGCCCGGGCAGCCGCCCATGGAGCCGTCGTCCGCCGCACCGGCGGCCTTCGAGCAGGCGTGGCCGCGCCCCCTGCATCGGACGGATCGGACCGAGGCGGGCGCGCTGTCGGTGCGGCCGCAGGGGCGGATCCGGGCGGGGACGCCGCTCGAGGCGGACGCGGACGCGCCGACGCCGATCCGCTCGCTGTCGCGTCTGCCGCGGCCATGGCTGGCGGCGGCGGCGATGACGCTGGTCTCGGTCGGCGCGATCGTCTGGGCGCTGGCGCTGCTCGGGCAGACGCACGACCGGGCGCGGGAGATCCGCGCGCAGGCGACGGAGATCGCCCAGATCCGGCAGGACGCGAACGCGACCGCCTTCACGATGTCGGCGACGGCCGACGGTCCGAACGCCGCGAACGGCACGTTCTTCTTCTCGTCGCGGCAACCGCAGGCGGTGCTGCTGGTGCAGGGGTTGAAGCCGCCCGCGCAGGGCCGGGTTTACCAACTGTGGTACCTCAACGGCGCCACCGCCCCCAACCCCGGCGGCACGTTCGACATCGACCAGAACGGCAACGGATTCGTGGTCATGGCCCCCGGCCCGGGCTCGTTCACCGGGGTGGCGCTGACGCAGGAGCCCGCGGGCGGGAGCACGACCCCGACGCTGCCCATCCTGATGCAGGGGGCCGCGGCGACGACCGCCGGATAGGTTGGCGCAGCCGCGGTCCTGACTTCCCCACTCCCATCCTCGACCCGGGGAAGGTAACGAGGACGGCCTTCTTGGCGAAGGCCGTCCTCCGCGGGACGGTATGATGGTCCGAGCGTCTTCTTGGCGCGCCGCCTCTTTTTGCAGATGGAGCGGCATTGTCACGATGGGCGGTCTGCGGGAATCGTCCATCCAGGGAGCGGGCGGTTGAGTCAGCGGCGAATGTCGATCCATCAGACCCGGCGTCGCGATGCGTCCATCGGGCGCGTCCGGGCGGGGGAGCGACGGACGGCGGCGCTGTGGTTCTCCGCCGCCGTGGCGGTCAGCCTCCTCCTTCACGCGCGGTTCCTCACGCTGCCGATGATCTCGGACGAGGGCGGCTACGCCTACGTCACCCAGCGCTGGCTGGACGGCCGGGGGCGGCTCTATCACGACATCTGGGTGAGCCGGCCGCAAGGCATCTTCGTAGCCTACGCTGCGATCTTCCATTCGCTCGGGACGGACGTCGCGGCGCTGCGCCTCGGCGCGTGGATCTTCAGCATCCTGACGATGGCCGCGGTCTGGATCTTCGCGAAGGAATGGGG
>JBPCRG010000160.1:0-7202 GCA_050997095.1 Thermomicrobiales bacterium
GCGGGGCGGCGTCTCCTCGCCGGCGGCCTCGTCTATCTCGTCGCCGCGATCGGCTTCTCGGTCGCGTTCCCCCTCTATTGCAAAGCGCGGGGCGAGAATGCGGCCGAGATCGGGCTTCTTGTGGCACTGGCCTGGATCGCTCTCTTCGTCTTCGGCATCCCGATCACGATCCTCGGCGGGCGCGGACTCAGCCGCCGGCTCCTGCCGCTCGGACCGCTGGTGGCCGCGTTCGGTCTGCTCCTGGTGGTCTAAGCCCCCGACGGCTCGACAACGCTGCTGCGGCTGGGCGCGCTGCTCGCCGGCGCCAACGGCGCGACCTTCTGGGTGCTCGGCGATCCCCTCCTCGCGGCCACGACGCCCGCCGCCGACCGGGCCAGGGTCTTCGCGCTCAAGTTCTTTCTGGTCACGATCGGGGCGTCGATCGGCGGCGGTCTGGGCGGCTGGATCCCGGGCCTGCTCCAAGGCGTCGGCGGCTTCGACCGCCGCGCCGCCTTCGCCGGGACCCTCGTCGTGCTGGCTGCGCTGAACATCGTGCGGGTGGCGATCTTCCTATCGATCCCGCCCTATCAGCAGGCCAACCCCCATCGCTGTGAACGAAGCGAGCCCGGTTCGGCGCGAAGCGGCGGATCGAATCGCGTGGCATGGATGGTGATGCTGGCGCTGGCCGCGCCCGAACTCGGCATGTCGGTCGGCCACAACACGATCCGCCCGTTCCTCTCGCTCTTCTTCACGGACAGCTACCGCCTCCCGTCCGCCACGACCGGCACCATCTTGGCGGTCATGGCCCTCGCCGCCGGCGTCGCCTCGCTCGCCACGCCGCGGATCGCGGCCAACCTTGGCAACGTCCGCGCGATCGTCGTGCTTCGCGTCGCCGCCGCGGGGATGATCCTGCTCTGGTTCTCGGGGCTCGCGCTGCCTGGCGTCCTCGCGGGCATGCTCGTCTACTACGCCCTGATGGACGGCACCGAAGCCATCTTCATCACGGAGGCGATGCAGCGCCTTCCTCCCAACCGGTGGACGGTCTTCAGCGGCATCTACGCGATGGCCTGGAGCATCGCCTCCTCAGGCGGCTCGATACTCAGCGGCCTGCTTCAGGACCGCCACGGCGGCGCGTTCGGCTCGGCCTTCATCCTCGGCGTCGGCGGCTACGCCTTCTCGGTCTTCTGGATGCTCGGCATCTTCGCCCGGCTTCCCGACATCGCCGGATCCACGCCGCGGGCCGCGTCCATTCCGTCCGACCCCTCGTTCGCGGCGATGAGTGAATTCCGGGAACGCTGACCGACCTTCACCCTGATGGAGGCGCCGGTGGAATCGACGCCGGCAAAGGGCGTCCGCGCCGCTATGCTACGATCCGGCTTGTGCGTGAGCGAAGACCCGACCGCGCAGCCCCTCCGAATCCAGCCGACGCGAAGAAGGATGAACCGATGTCGTCCCGCCCCAAACGACCGCCTCCCGCGAAAGTCACGATGTCGATCCCGGAGATGACCCGCACCGAGCGCGTGATGGCCGCGGTGAACGGCGGCTCGGTCGACCGCCTGCCCGTCTGCTTCTGGCGGCACTTCACCCCCGCCGGTTCCGGACGCAGGATGGCCGAGGCGTCCCTCGACTTCTTCGACGACGTGTTCGATCTCGACATCATCAAGGTCATGCCGGACATCCCCTACCCGTTCCCCAAGAAATCGATCCACGCGGTCGAGGACTGGCGGCTGATCGAGCCGCTGAATCCGTCGGAGTCGCGGTTCTTCCAGCAGCGGGCCGAGGCCGTGCGGGTGCTGCGGGACGAGGTCGGCTTCGACACTCCGATCATCGTCACCCTCTTCAGCCCGCTCTGCGAGGCGCTCTACTTCACGGCGGACCGCGACGCCTTCGTCCAGACCGCCCGCGAATCCCCGACGATCGTGCACGAGTCGCTGGCGACGATCGCGGAGAACCTGCGCGCCCACATCCGCGACGTGATCGACGCGGGGGCGGACGGCGTCTTCTTCGCCCTCCAGGGCTGCACCACCGCGATGATGCCCGTCGAAACGTACCGGGAGTTCGGTCGGCCCTACGACCTGCTCGCGCTTCAGGGCGCCGCGAACGGATGGCTGAACACGCTGCACATCCACGGCGAGCGCGACCTGATGTTCGACCAGGTGCTCGACTACCCCGTCCAGGTCCTCAGCTGGTCCGACCGCATCGCCGGGCCGAGCCTGCGCGAGGCAAGGACCCTGACCTCGAAATGCCTGATGGGCGGCTGGAGCGAGGCGGGCGCGCTCACGACCGGCCCCGAAGTCGCGATCCGGAAGGAAGCCCAGGACGCGTTAAGCCAGACCGGTGGCCGCAAGCTGATCCTCGCCAACGGCTGCTCGGTGCCCGACGACGTCGATGAGCAATGGCTCCATGCCGCTCGGGACATCGTCGAGGATCTCGAATTCGACGATTGAGACGCGGCGTCAGGCTACGAAATCGCCGTGACGGTCGGTTCGCTGTGCGTCGTGGCGTCTGCCGATCCCAGCCGCCTCAATCGGAGCCCGGTGATCAGGACGGTCGCGCCGGCGACGATCACGCCGAGCATCACCCAGTGGACCGACGCCTTCGACGCCACCAGACCGGCGATGAACGGCACGACCGCGCCGCCCGCGTACCCGCCGATCAGCGCCGCCCCCGTCGCCGCTCCGGACGCCTCCGGCAGCGCCTTGCCCGCCAAGCTGAGCGCGGTCGGCGCGACGCCCGCCAGACCCAGGCCCGCGATCGCGCAGCCGGCGATCGCCACGCCCGGCGAGCCGGCCGTCACGAGTAGCAGGCCGCCGAAACTCGTCATCGTTCCCTGTGTCAGGAGCGCGCGTCCCGCCCCGGCCTTGACGGTCATCGGGCCGTTGACCAGCCGTCCCCCGAACATCGCCGCGCCGAGCGTGATCACGGCGCCCGCGCCGATCGACGCGGAATACCCGCGCTCGTCGCGCAGGTAGATCCCGATCCATTGCGCGATCAGCCCCTCGCCCGCGAACGCCACCCCGCACATCAGGGCGAACGCGCGGATGTCCGCCCGCCGGAATAATCCGAGCGCGAGTGAGTTCTTGGTCTTGGCGGTCCCCCGCGACGCGGGGATCGGGGAGCCTCGCCGGACGAGGGCCGCGCCGACGATGAAGATCGCGAAGAGCGCGCCGAGAATCGTGAACACGATCCGGTGCCCGCCGCCGGCCGCGAACGCCAACCAGGCGATCCCCGCCCCCAGAACCGTGCCGCCGCTGAACCCTGCGTGGAGCGGGCTCATCACGTGGCGCCCCGTGGATTGCTCGACGTCCATCGCTGCCGCGTTCGCCGCCAGATCGAGCAGGCCGATGCCCATCCCGCGGACGACCAGCAGCGCGACCAACGCCGCCGGGCCGCCGCCGATCGTCACGCCGACCGCGAGCACGATCAGCATTGCGGCCGCCCAGGCCATCAGGCCGCGCGGGTCGAACCGGGTCGTCAGACGGCCGCCGAAGAGCAGGATCGGAAACGAAAGGCTCAGCCCGATCCCGTTCGCCATCCCGAACAGACCCTTCGAGACGCCGAACGCCGCGATCACGTCGGGCCACAGCGCCCCGCCCCCGCCTTCGAGCAGCCCCAGCGCGACCAGCGCCCCCGCGATCAACGCGAGCAGCCCGCGCACCCCCGCGATCGAGCCGCTCGACCGGGCGGCCACCGCCTCGGCGGACGCGGCCGGAGACGGAGAGGTCACGATGCGCCCTCAATGGTCCGTGCCAGATCAATCGGCATCGTTGTCGGCCACGAGTCGGCGCCCCGAAACGTCATTCCGAGCGGCTCCCGCAGGCGGAGTCGAGGAATCTCTTCGCCGACAGGAAAAACCGTCGTCGGTCGGGCCGACGACGATCGCTGACGCGCAGACATATACAAACGAAGCATCGACAGTTCCGCGATCACATGCCCCTCGTGAATGTCATTTCGAGTTATTTCAACGATTTCGCGTGTACATGGGCAACTTCTCCCGCTCCCGAATCACCGACGGCCGAGCAGGCGATAGTCGGTTTCAACCGACTGATCATGACTGAGCGCGGGGTTGAAACCCCGCGCAACGCGGCTCGATCGCCCAAAACGAGCCTGGAAACCCTTGGACGACATTCCCCAAAAAAAACGAATCCCCATGAATCGCCACGCGATGCATGACAATTCATGGACCAGCTCTACGTCGCGGCCTTCTCCGCCTTCCGAGCCCCGATCACGTTCGTCGAGTGACCCGGGTCGAGCCGTGCGGTCGGGTCGTTGTAGGTCACCGCGTGGTTGACCGCCGTCACCGCCTCCGCGGCTCCGGTCGCGATCAACTTGAACTTGGCGGGGTACCAGCAGATGTCGCCCGCGGCGAAGACGCCGGGGATGTTCGTCTCCATCGTGATCTTGTCGACCTTGATCTGATTCTTCTCCAGATCGAAGCCCCAGGTCTTCAGTGGGCCGAGATCCGCGACGAATCCGATCGCGACGATCAACTCCTGCGCCGGGATGTGGGTGAGGTCGCCCGCGGCGTTCTTGTAGGTCACCCCCTCGAGCGCGCCGCCGACGCTCCCGTGCACCTCGGCGATCTCGCAGCCGGGATAGCGGAGGTCGACCCCCGAGCTCTGGAGTTCGGCCACGGTCGCCTCGTGGGCGCGGAACTTGGAGCGGTGAATCAGCGTGACTTGGCGGGCGATCGGCTCCAGCGTGACCGCCCAGTCGACCGCGGAGTCGCCGCCGCCCACGATCACGACATCCTTTTCTCGGAAATCCTCGACGCGCTTCGCGAAATAGTGGACGCCGCGGCCCTCAAGCTCGGTCACCCCGGCCGCCGCCAGCCGCTTCGGCTCGAACGCGCCGACGCCGGCGCAGACGACGACTGCCTTGCTGAAACGGACCCCTCGGGTCGTCCTCATCCTGATGATCCCGTCGTCGAGGCGTTCAAGGTCGACGACCTCTTCGTTGAGGCGCACCGTCGGCTCGTCCCGCATCGCCTGGGTGACCATCCGCTCGACGAAGTCCTTGGCCAAAACCTTGGGGAAACCCGCCACGTCGTAGATGTACTTCTCCGGATAGATCGCGGTCAACGCCCCGCCCGGCTCCTCGGGCGAGTCGATGATCTGGGTGCGGGCCCGGCGCATCCCGGCGTAGAACGCCGCGAAGAGGCCGGTCGGCCCCGCGCCGATGATCGTGATGTCGAACACGTCCCGCTCGGAACCGAGGGAGTTGTGGCCATTCAAGGCGGTCGAAAGTGGTTCAGTCACGGTTGCTCGGCCCTCGGCTTTGACGCGGCCCGTCGCGCGGGCACGGTCGTCGGTCACTGTTTTACATCCTAATTCTAGCATTGAGCGCGGACCGGGCTTGAGCCTGCGCTGCCCGAAACCGCATCTCCGCGCGATGACGTCCCGCCTGCCGCCCGGCTACAATCCGGGGTGTTCGCGATCACCGCGCCCCCATTTCAGGAGGTTCGTTCCACATGTCCGCAACCACCCGCCCGCCGGGGCGACTGGATCTTGAGCCGTTGCTCTCCTTTCGGGGCCGAAACGCTCCGAACGCCGCCATCTCCGATCCGCAGACGTCCGCGGGCTGCATCTCGTTCATCTACGGCTTCCCCGACCGGGCCTCCCTCCCCAACGACTCGGTCGGCGCCTCCACCCTGCGCGCGCTCCAGGGCCACCCCGATTGGGTCCTCCAATATGGCAAGACCACCGGGGTCGGCGGTCTGGTCGACGTGCTTCTCGCGAAACTCGCCCGCGACCAGGGGTTGAGCGCCGGCCGCGAGAACGTGATGGTCACCGCGGGCGGTTCGCAGGCGCTGCAGCTCGTGCTCGATCTCTTCGTCGACCCGAGCGACACGGTGATCGCCGAGGGCCCGACGTGGATGGGATTCATCGACGCCCTCAACAACGTCGGCGGCAAACTCGCGACCGTCCCGATCGACGGGCAGGGGACAGACACCGGCGCGCTGGAGGCGCTGCTCCTTCGGCTGCGATCGGAGGGTGTCAAGCCGAAGTTGATCTACCTCATCTCCAATTTCCAGAACCCGAGCGGCATCTCGACGACCGCCGAGCGCCGCCGCCGCATCGTCGCGCTCGCGCAGGAGCACGGCGTCCCCATCCTCGAGGACGACGCCTACCACGACCTCCGCTTCTCCGGCGAGCGCATCCCCACCATCTACGAACTCGACGACAGCGGATCGACGATGTATCTCGGCACGCTCTCGAAGATCATGGGCGCGGGCATGAGGATCGGCTGGCTGGTCGCCGCGCCGGAGATCATCAACCGCCTCGCCGCGCTCAAGATCGACGGCGGCACCAACATTTTCGGTTCGTACGTGGCCGCGGAATGGATTCCCGCCCATCTCAATTCGCATCTGGAGCAGCTGAAGGGAATCTACGCCCGCCGCCGCGACCTGATGGTCGCCGCGCTCGAGCGGCACATGCCGGAAGGGACGTCGTGGACGCGGCCCGAGGGCGGCTTCTTCATCTGGTTGACGCTGCCGCCGGGGCTCGACGCCGGACGGATGCTGCCCCAGGCGCGGGAGCGGGGCATCGAGTACCTGCCGGGCGCGACCTGCTACACCGACGGACGGGGGGCGAACCAGATCCGGCTCGCCTACTCGTTCGCCGCCGACGACCAGATCGACGACGGCATCCGGATTCTCGGCGAAGTGGTCAGGAGCGAGTTGCGCGAGATCGGGTGAAGCCGGGCCGCGCCCGCCCTACCCCGCCGCCGCAGGATGTTTCGGCACGTCTATTGACATGGAAACGCCTCACTTCTACACTGCGACATCCTCACATGGAAACTCGGACGGTCCGAGTGCCCTACCGGCCGACGCGCCGACGGGTCGAGATGTTCGCAAACTGAGAGGTGCAGTGTGTCCAAAATCCACGTGCCCGAATCGACAAGTCGCCGGAACCTGCTTCGCGGAGGCGCGGCGCTCTCCGGCGTCGCGGCCGCGGGGGCGCTGCTTTCGCCGCACGCGGTCCGCGCCGCCGACACCGTCAACGACAGTCTTCTCAAGAAGGTGCTCGACCGCGGGAAGCTGGTCGTCGGGACCGGCGCGACCAATCCGCCGTGGCACTTCGAGGACGACAGCGGCACCCTCGTCGGCATGGACATCGACATGGCGAAGGCCGTCGCGGTCGGACTCTTAGGCATCGAGCAGGATCCCAAGGCCGACGACGACAATGGCGTACGCAACTTGATCGAGTTCGTGACGCAGGAGC
>JBPCRG010000202.1:0-5082 GCA_050997095.1 Thermomicrobiales bacterium
GGGGAAGGTTGCGGATCAGGTGCTGCCCGAGCCGGGGTCCTGACCGCCGCCGCCCCCTCCGCCTCCGTGCGTGGCCGCTCCGATCCAGGACCCGTGCGCCCATCCGCTGATCCCGGAGTAGACCACCCCGAGGAAGTCGCCGGACGTCTCCCCCGTCAGCGAGAGCTGCGCGCCCGAGGGCATGACGGCCAGGACGTCGAAGTTCGGGCCGGGGCCCGCGCGCAGATGGAGCGTCTAGGTCGTCGCGGCGTCTCCCGTGGCGCCGCCGGACGACGAGCCGCCGCCGCCGCCGCCGGAGAAGTCGAGGAAGTCCCCGAGCGCCCAGCCGTTCGTGCCTTGATGGATGATCTTGTAGAAGCCGTTGCGGGGGTCGCCGGTGATCGTGACCGCGTCGCCGCTCCCCATGACATAGCGGATGTCATATCCGTAGCCGGGGCCGGTGCGCAGATTCAACTCGCTGGTCGTGACCGCGGTTTGGGCCGCGCGCGCGGGCGCGACCGAGGCGAGCGGGACGATCAGGGCGGAGAGCAGGCCGATGGCCGCGATCGCTCGGGCGATGCCGAGACGCGGATGGCGCAGCGGGTGCAGTCGGCGCGGTACCTGTGGCACAGCGGGTCGCTCCTTTTCCCGCACCCGACCGACGGACGCGAAGACGTCCCGCGCTGATCGGTCCGGTGGCGGTTCGGCGGCGGTCGCGCGGGGCGCGGACGCTCGCGATGGGTGACCGGAGACCGGTCGCTCGGGACCCGGGACGGTTCGGACTGGATGCCGGAGCGGCGGTCCCTCGACCGCGCTCCATGATGTGCGGACCGCCCACGGTCGCAGCCAACGACCTCGCGTGGAGTCGATCCGACTCGTGACTGAGGGTTATCCCACACGCCGGGACGGCGTGTCAAAGCTCGCCTGGATCCTCCGCGAGGAGAAATCGGCAGGTCCCCGTCGAGAATTGCACGGATATGGCGTCCCCGTCACGCGAGATCGGTCGGGAAGAGGTGGCGTCGGGCTCCATTGAGAGCGCGTCGGCGATGCGGATGCGCCGCCCCGACCGCGCGATGTCGACGGCGAGCGGACCGCCGAGCTCCGCCACCCCGCGGACGAAGTTGAACGCCCATGTCGCGTCGCGCTCGGTCGAGACGAGCCAGTCCTCGGCACGGGGCAGGGGGGCATGAGTCGCGAGCGACCCGTCCTGATCCCTCGGCGAATCCGCGCCCCCCCAGACGTCGCGGACGACCTCCGCGAGCGCGGCGGCCCCGATCTCGGCCAGCGCCTCCTCCAATTCGTGCGCGCGGACGCCGGCCGCCACCCCGATTGCGCGCTGCCACAGGATCGGCCCGGTGTCGAACGTCGAGGTCATGCGGTGGATCGTCACGCCGGCGAGCGCGTCGCCGCCGTGGAACGTCCAGAACAGGGGGTCGGGGCCGCGCCAGCGGGGAAGCAGCGACGGATGCAGGTTGAGGCTCCCGTGCGTCGGGATGGCAAGCAATACGTCCGGCAGCCTCCGGGGAAAGCAGGCGGCGACGATCAGATCCGGAGCGAGTCCGGCGATCGCGCCAAGGACATCCGGGCGCGCAGGGTCGCCGATGGTGAGGAGGGGGATCGCGTGGGCCGCCGCAAGATGGTCGATCGATCTGCCCGATGGCGTACCGTCGGCGGCGAGCGGCGTGAGCGGAATCCAGCGCGTCCGCGCCGCCCGCACCGGCGGACCCCCGGCCGGGCCCGGCAGGACCACGCCGACGATCGGGAGGCCCGCCGCAAGGAGCGCGGCCAGGGGCGGGACCGAGAAGGCGCAGCGCATGCCGAAGAAGAGCACGCGGGGCCGCCCTGTCGCGGCGGGGTTTGACACTCCGAGCGAGGTCAACGACGATAGCCTTGGCGGTCGGATGCGCCCCGGCGCCGGGACGCGGCGGCCAGGGAAGAAGGATTTGACGCGATGGCATTGGTCAACTGTGTGAAAATCGGCCAACTCCTTCCGGGACTCGAAAAGCCGCCGTTCCCCGGAGAGCTCGGGCAGCGGATCTTCGAGAAGGTCTCCGCGGAAGGCTACGCGATGTGGCAGCCGCACATGACCATCCTGATCAACCACTACGGCCTCAATCCGGCGGACCCGGAGACCCGGAAGATCCTGCGCGAGCAGATGGAGGAGTTCTTCTTCGGCGACGACGCGCGGCTGCCCGAAGGCTGGGTCCCGCCCGGCGCTGGGGGGGACAAGGGCGCCGCCGGAGACAAAGGCGGCGGCAAGGGCGCGCCGCGGAGAAAATGACTCCGACGGTGGGCGTCACTCCCTCGACGTCGGTGCGAGTGAGGTCAGCGGGAGGATCGGGGCGATCCGGATGCGCAGGAGGGCGTGGGCCTCGCGCAGCGTCGCCTCCACCTGCTCCGGGGTCCCGCCCTTCGCGAAGATGAAGCCGAGGTAGGCGCTCCCCTCCGGCAGGGGCGTGATCGGGTTGTCGAGTTTTGCGGTGATCTCCAGCCCGGTCACTCCGGGGAGCGCCGTCGCCGCTTCTTGACCGTCGACGCAGCGGAGCATGCCCGCCCTCGGAATCGGGATCATCACCACCCCCGCGGCCTCTCCGGCACGCGCCGTCGATGGCAGCTCCATGCCGACGGCGTGGCGCAGGATCAGCTCCTCCAGCGTCATCCCCGCCCCGAATTCGAGGATGGTGGAGCAGAGTCCGCCGATCGACCGGCCCGCCAACTCGATCGGCCAGACGCCCTCGTCGTTGACCCGCAGCTCCGCATGGACCGGACCCTCGCGCAGGCCGAGCGCCTTCGCCGCGGCGGCCGTGACCTCGGCGATCGCGATCCGGGTTTCGATCGGCAGCCGCGAGGGCATGACGTAGATCGTATCCTCGAAGAAGGGGCCGACAAGCGGATCGGGTTTGTCGAAGAGCGCCAGCACACGCAGATCGCCGCCGGTCAGCAGACCCTCCAGCGCCACCTCCACGCCCGGCAGATAGCGCTCGACGAGGATCGTCTCCTCGTCCAGGCCGTACCCCTCGGCCAGGAGCATGCGCCGGGTGCGTCCGAACGCCGCGAGGAATTCGGCGGGGGTGTCGGCGCGGATGACGCCGCGGCTGCCGTTCAGCTGTGTCGGTTTGACGACGCATGGATAGGCGATCGAGTCCGCGATACGTTCGGGATCGGTCGCGAGGGTGAAGGGCGCGAACTCCGGGGTCGGCACGCCGGCGTCGCGCAGCCGCCGCCGCATGACCAGTTTGTCCCGGGCCGCGAGGGCGGCGGCCGGGTCGTTGTGCGGGAGACCGAGCGCGGCGCTGGCGGACGAGGCGACGAGACTCGCGCTGTCGTCGACGGAGAGGATGGCGCGGACGGGGTGGTCGGCCGCGTAGGCGACGAGCCGTCGCGCGGCGTCGTCGGGTTTGGTGAAATCGAGGGGAAGATCGACCTGCCAGTAGTCGGAGAGCGACTCCGGAAGGTCAAGACCGCGGACGACTTGGAACCCCAACCGCCCGGCGGCGCCGGTAAACGCCGCCGAACGATACGACGCGGGCCCCATCAGGAGCACCACGCATGGTGTGGGGAGGGTCATCGCGGGCGATCGACGGTCCTAAACCGCCGGGCCGTCCGCGATCGTCACCTTGCCGAGACTGCAGACGACGATCGAGAAGACGCCGCCCTGTCCGTCGGAGGATATCGAGATGTCCTTGATCCGCAGGTTCGGGTATTGCGACCCGGACCGTTCTTTGCCGAGCCACGCGTTGACCTTGTCCATCGCGCTGCCGGGATCGCTCGCGGCGCCCGCGCTGTGGAACAGGAAGACGCGCGTGTCTCCGGCGACAAGATCCAACATCGACCCAACTCCTAATCCTGGTGGCCGGCCACGTGCACCGCGGACACGACCTCGCGAACCGGCCACGTACACCGTGGACGCGGCGCCTGTCGCCGACCGTCGGGAGGTTCGCCAGTTCCCTCGGCCAGCGCCGTGAGTATAGACCCGAAGGGGCCCGGCTCCCCACCCGCCGGACGCCGAGCGGCATGTCACTTAGATCACGTACAGGGCGTCGCCGAGCCGGATCGTGGCGTCGGCGCCGGTGTGGCGGGCGTAGTAGCCGCGCATGCCGTCGCCGAGGAAGCGCAGCGCGTCCGTCACGCGCCCGTCCGGCCGCTCGTCCGCCGGGAAACGCAGGGCGTAGCGGCTGAACGGCGAGCACGGCTCGGCGACGACGACCGCGCCGAGGCGGACCGTGACGCCCTCGCCGGTGACGATCGCGAACCCGGCGGCGACATCGGCGGGGAGGAGCACGCCTGCGGCGTCGACCAGGATGTTCTCGCCCGCGATGCCGTCGGCGAGCGGCCACGCGAATCGCTCGCGCATCGCGGCGTAGTGCCCGGTGAAGCCGATCGAGATCGGGTTCTCGTCCCGCCGCTTGGAGGAGGGATGATCCCGGTGATGGACGTCGCCGAGCCGTTCGCCCGCCCCGCTCCAACCCCAGATGCCGCCCTCGGTCAGGGTCAACGCGGGAACGGCCGTCAGCGGCGCGGGATCGTAGCGCTGACGTGCCCCCGCGCCGGTCTTCAGACTCTGCAGCTGCACCTGCAGCCGCACGATCGGGCCGATCTTCCGCATCGGGACGCTTCCTTCGCTGAGCGACGAATGGCTGTTCGGTGGTCTTTCGCGGTCTGTCCGATCCAATGTGCGCCGTCAATCCTCATCGTCGGCGCCGGGGAACGCCGCTCATTGCGATCAACACGACGACGAGATCCTTCGTGCCTAGGTAGTCTGCCCATGGGCAATTGGTCCGTCGGAACGGGGACGACGGGATCCTTCGTACTTCAGTAGTTCGTCAAGGCTTTCCTGCCGGGTCGATGTGGCCCGATTCCCGCCTGACGGTGGTCTCCAGACCCGACAGTCGGCCCTTGACGGACTACTCAGGATGACGGCGGAGGAGGCGTGCCAAACATGTCATTCTGACGCAGGAGGAATCTCGTCGGTCTTGGCACGCCAGACGAATGCCCGTAGTCAGACTACTCAGGATGACCCCTTGAGTGTCATTCTGACGAAGGAAGAATCTCGTCGTCGTCTCGTCATCCCGACAAGCGACGATGGAACTGTTGCCACTCAAC
>JBPCRG010000209.1:0-3449 GCA_050997095.1 Thermomicrobiales bacterium
CTGATGGGGGGCACGGTGATCGTGGAGCGGGTGTTCAGCCTGCCGGGGGTGGGGTCGCTGCTGGTCGAGTCGATCGGCGCGCGCGACTATCAGGTGGTGCAGTCGATGACGCTGATCTTCGCGGCGCTCGTGATCCTGGTCAACGTCGCGACCGATGTGGTCTACACCTTTCTGGACCCGCGGGTCCGGCTGAGTTAGGGACGCGGGGACGCATGGCCGACCTGAACATGGCTCCCGGAATCGCGTTGGAGACGGCCCCGGCCGAGCGCTCGCGGCTGGCCGCGCAGGCCGGCACGGGCCGGCGGCGCCTGCTGCCGAGCCTGCGCCAGCGCAGCCTGATCGCGGGCGGGGCGATCGTGCTGCTGATGGTCGCGGTCGCGCTGCTGGCCCCGAGGATCGCCCCGCGCGGCGCGCAGCAGACCGACTACGGGGCGCGCCTGCGGCCGCCCAGCCTGGCCCACCTCTTCGGCACCGACAACCTCGGCAAGGACATCCTCTCGCGCGTCATCTTCGGAACCCGGATCGACCTCCAGGTCGGGGTCCTGAGCGTGATCGCGCCCTTCGTGATCGGCGTCGCGCTGGGCTGCCTGACGGGCTACTACGGCGGCCGGCTCGACTCGATCACGATGCGCGCGGTCGACGTGGTGCAGGCGTTTCCGTTCCTGATCCTGGTGATCGCGATCGTGGCGGTGCTCGGGCCCGGCCTGCGCAACATGTACATCGCCGTCGCGCTCGTCGCCTGGGTCAGCTACACCCGGCTGCTGCGCGGGGAGATCCTGGTCGCGAAGCACCGGGAGTACGTCGGGGCGGCGCGCGCGATCGGCGGGACCGACTTCCGCGTGATCGCGCGGCACATCCTGCCGAACGTGATCAGCTCGGCGGTCGTCTACGCGATGGCGGACATCATCCTCTACATCGTGCTGGCGGCGAGCCTCAGCTACCTCGGCCTGGGAGCGCGTCCGCCCGCGCCGGAATGGGGCGCGATGATCACCGAAGGCCGCACCTTCATGGCCACCGCCTGGTGGATGAGCGTCTTCCCCGGCCTCGCGATCGTCGTCACCGGCATCGGCTTCTCCCTGATCGGCGACGGCCTGGCGGACGCCCTGCGGCCTGGTCGGCGGTGAAACGCTCCTCCCAGCCTCGCCACTGAATGAGTTGGGCGTCAAGAACGGCGACGAGATCCCTCGTTTCTCGGGATGACGGTCGAGGCGACTGGCTCACCCTGTCATTCTGACGAAGGAAGAATCTCGTCGTCCTTCTGCTCGGTGCAAGACCAATCGGCATCTCTCCCGGCGACGACGCGACGCCCCACCCCGTCATTCCGGCAATCATGCCCGGTTGGGCGCCACCGAAGTCATGAAAGAGCCCCTCTCCCGGTGCGCGGGAGAGGGGTTGGGGTGAGGGTTTCTGGAGACCTTCCCGCCTACTTTCACAGCAGCGGAGCCCGCGGGCGGAGTCGAGGAATCTCTTCGAGCGCAGCGAGAACCGTCGTCGGCCGGGCGGATGCCAATCGGTGATGCACAGACCACTTCGGTGCGGCCCAACCAGTCACCTTGGACGTCGCCACGGCCGCTTATGGTGGCGAGAGCGGAGCGCGCCCGCCGGAAAGGGCGATCAGCCGGGGCGCTTGGTCTGATCGTAGACGCCACTCGCCCAGACCGCGAGATCGTTCGCGTTGGCGAACACCGCGTCGGCCGCGTCGAGCGCCAGCGAGGACCCGGCCGCAATCACCACGTCGTCGCGCGAGACGTAGCAGACCGCCTCCGATTGGCTGGGAGTGGCGCGGACGAGGCAAGTCGCGTCATGCCCGACCCCCTGGGCATCGCGCGCCTGCCACCCCGCCCGCTTCAGCGCCGCGGGCGCCGCCGCGAACGCCGCGCGGGCCTCGTCGTTCGAAGCGTAGACGGCGCAATCGACAAGGCCGCCGACCCCCTGCCCCTCCGCCAAAATGCCGACCTGGACCATTGCGCTGGCCGGGTTGCCCGGCGGCAGCCAGCCGGGCCCGCCGTCCATGCCCGGGGCGGGACGCGGGTTGGCGAACCCGGCGGGCAAGTTCGTGCCTTGGACGGCGGTCGTCGCCAGAGCATCCGGGAACGCATTCATCGCCTGAGCAGTGGCGGCGACCTGCGCGGAGGCTGTCGCCGAAGACGCTTCGGCGGCCCGGGCGCTCTCGGCTTGAGCGGCTGAAGTCGCTTGAACGATGGGGCTCGGGTCGCCGATCGCGTAGAGGTAGCCGTCGCGGCTGCCGATGTAGACCGCCCCGCCGACCACCGCGGGCGAGGAGAAAACGCCGCCGTCGGCGGCGAACCGCCAGCGCTCCGCGCCGCTCACCGCGTCGACCGCGTAGAGGTTGTGGTCGACACTTCCGACGTAGACCGTCCCGCCGACCACCGCGGGCGAGGAGGCGACGCTGCCGCCGGCGGCGAACCGCCAGATTGCAACCGGCGATCCGCTCGGGCCGGGGCCGGGCATCTCGCCGGTGCGGGCGGGGTTGCCGCGGAACATCGGCACGTCGTGGCTGGCGTCCTGGGCGCGGACTGGCGGGACCGGCGCCGCGCCTGTGCCGAGCCATGCCAGCAGGAGCGTCCCGAGGAGCCAGAATCGAAGCGGGCGCATCGTAAGTCCTTCCTGGTGCCGATGCCGATCGGAGAGGCGCGACGCGCAACTTGGCGCGGGAGAATGATTCGGGCATGCACCGCATCTTAGCAGAAGCAAACCGGTTCCGGTTGCCGGGGCGACGACGAGATTCTTCCTTCGTCAGAATGACATGCCGGGATGGCTCGCCGCGTCGCGATGCCGAGTGCGCTGCTCGCCGTTACGCGTCCGACGATGGTTTGCGTCCATCTGGTTGAAGAGCGCCAAGATCGCCGAGGTGTCGAGGGTGATCCCTCGGGCTTCCAGTTGTCGCGCAGCCAATCGTCGCTCGTCGCGCCGTCGATCCGCCCGTCGGCGACCGAGCCGATGAAGTCGAGGTGCGGCCGGTCGGAAACCGAGGCGAACTGCTCCTCGAGGGTCGCGCGGATGAGGTCGTCCTCCAACCGTCGGGTTCGATCCGCCGGGCGGCGGATCGCCGCAAGCAGTTCCTCTGACAGCTGAATCGTCTTGGCGACCATGCGCGTCCCTTACTGATTTGCCGGCTCTCGTTCTATCTTCGCCGACGACAGCATAGGTTAATTGCGCAGTTTATTCCGATTAAACGCGCCTAGTGAGGGTGATTCGCCGTCGTGCTCCCCGGTGACCTAGCTGACGTCGCGGCGCTGAACGCGCGCATGGACGGCGCTGGCGTCCCACCTCAACCTGCCGTTTGCTGCCTGTCCAGTCGAGACAACCGCGCCGTGGGTGGTGCCGACAACATCGGCCGCCGAACGTCCGCCCCGCGATACCCCCGAATGCGTCAAAATGCCCGTCTCGACGGTCGCGCGCCGACCCGCTCTGGTATGATCGCATCC
>JBPCRG010000502.1:0-3144 GCA_050997095.1 Thermomicrobiales bacterium
AACCTGATGGTCAAGATCCCCCGCACGCTGGAGGGCGGCCCCGTCACCGCGCAGATGATCGCCGAAGGAGTCAACATCAACGTCACGCTGCTCTTCTCCACCGCGTCGTACGAGGAGGTCGCCTGGGCCTTCATCGAGGGGCTCGAACGGCGCCACGCCGCCGGGCAGCCGGTCGACCGCATCGCGTCCGTCGCCTCGTTCTTCGTCAGCCGGGTCGACACGCTCGTCGACAAGCTGCTCGACGCGAAGATCGCCGCCGCCGAAGGCGGAGACAAGGCGAGGTTCGAGGCGCTGAAAGGCAAAGTCGCCGTCGCCAACGCCCAACTCGCCTACCGGAAGTTCGAGGAGATCTTCGGCTCGGAGCGGTTCGCCCCGCTGCAGGCGGCGGGCGCGAAACCGCAGCGCCCGCTCTGGGCCAACACCGGCGTCAAAAACCCCGCCTACCCCGACACGCTCTACGTCGACGAGTTGATCGGCCCGCACACGGTTAACACGATGCCGAGCAAAACCATCGACGCCTTCCTCGACCACGGCACCGCCGTCCGCACCGTCGACCGCGACTACGCCGGCGCCGCCCGAGTCATGCGCGATCTCGCCGCCGCGGGAATCGAGATCGAACAGGTCACGAGACAGCTCGAGGAGGAAGGCATCGCCTCCTTCGTCAAATCCTTCGAGTCCCTGCTCGCCGGCGTCGAAGGCAAACGCTCCGCCATCGCCCAAGCCGTCGGCGTCGAGTGATCCCACAAGAACCACCGCCTTCCCGCAACGGGGGCGGCTCCCCCTTCCCCCGACAGTCGGGGGGAAGGGGGACGGGGGTTCGGGGGCCAATCCCCGCACAACGGACACACGACCAAGCCGCCACACGGCGGCCGAGAGCCAGGAAGGGCGACGATGACCGAGACCTCCGCGCCGGCGGCGACGGCCGGCACGATCGAGACGAAGCAGCGGCACGTCGGCGTCGTCGGCCTCGCCGTGATGGGCGAGAATCTGGCGCTGAACATCGAGCGCAACGGCTTCCCGATCTCCGTCTACAACCGGACGACCACCCGCACCGACGAGTTCATGGCCACCAGCGGCGCCGGGCTCGACATCCACGCCTCGGCGACCATCCCCGACTTCGTCTCGTCGCTCGCCCGTCCGCGCCGCATCCTGCTCATGGTCAAGGCCGGCCTGCCGGTCGACGCCGTGATCGAGGAGCTGGCGGCCTACCTCGAGCCGGGCGACATCCTGATCGACGGTGGCAACTCCCTCTTCACCGACACCGAACGCCGCTCCACGGCGATCGCCGCGCGCGGCTTCAACTTCGTGGGCATGGGCGTCTCAGGCGGTGAGGAAGGCGCGCTGTGGGGCCCCAGCCTGATGCCGGGCGGCCCCGCCGACGCCTACACCATCCTCGAGCCGATGCTGACCGCGATCTCCGCCAAAACGGAGGCCGGGCCCTGCGTCACCCACATCGGACCGGGCGGGGCCGGGCACTACGTCAAGATGGTCCACAACGGGATCGAATACGGCGACATGCAACTGATCGCCGAGACCTACGACATCATGAAGCGCGCGCTCGGGATGACGCCGGACGAGATGGCGCAGGTCTTCCACGATTGGAACGACGGGGAACTCTCCTCGTTCCTGGTCCAGATGACGGCCGACGTGCTCGCCTTCAAGGACCCGGAGACCGGCGGGCCGCTGGTCGAGATCATCCTCGACGAGGCGGAGCAGAAGGGGACGGGCCGCTGGACCAGCCAGAACGCGCTCGAGCTGGCCACCCCGATCCCGACGATCGACGCCGCGGTCTTCGCCCGCTCGATCTCCTCGATGAAGGCGAAGCGTGTGGTCGCCAGCAAGGTGTTGAAGGGGCCGGACGCCTCGATGCCCGCCTCCGCCCCGATGGACGCTCAGGAGCGGCAGGCGATCTTCGCCGAGCTGGGCCACGCGCTGCTCTTCGCCAAGATCTCCTCGTACGCGCAGGGGATGGCACTGCTGCGCGCCGCGTCGGACCTCTACGGCTGGAACCTGAACCTCGCCGAGATCGGCCGGATCTGGAAGGGAGGCTGCATCATCCGCGCGAAGCTGCTCGACCCGATCCGGGCGGCGTTCGGCGACGATCCGGCGCTCGACAACCTCCTGCTCGCGCCGTATTTCACCGACAAGATCAACGCGACGATGGCCGCGGCGCGGAAGGCCGTGATCCTGGCGGTCCAGCACGGGATCCCCACCCCGGCGATGGGCAACGCGCTGAACTACGTCGACAGCTACCGGACGGAGCGGCTGCCCGCGAACCTGATCCAGGGTCTGCGCGACGACTTCGGCGCCCACACCTACAAGCGGCTCGACAAGGACGGCGTCTTCCACTCCGTCTGGGCCCCGTACGACGATGCCCCCCGCGGGGATGCGCCCGGCCCGGCCGGCAAGAAGAGCGAGGCGTAGGTGGCGACTCCCACGAAGCGCGAGCAGGAACCCAAGACGGTCGAGGATCCCGGCGCCCCAACGAACGGAAACAGGCGGGCGACCCGCGCGATCGCGGCGAAAGCGACCGGCAGCGCCCCGACCGCGGCCCGGGTCCAGTCTCCCCGGAAATCCGACGGGGTCACCCTCGCCCGGGCCGCCGAGGCGCCGCTGCCCACCTTCTCGACGTCGGACCGGATGGTGCGGGGCGACGGCGAGTCCGCGGCCTCCCAGAATCCGCTGCGGATCGGGCTGGCCCAGGACCGGAACCCCGCCGCCTGCGCGATGGTCATCTTCGGCGTCTCCGGCGACCTGACCTCGCGCAAACTGATGCCCTCCCTCTACGACCTCGCCGTCCGCGTGCCCCTGCCTCCCGGGTTCTCGATCGTCGGGATCTCCCGGCGCGACTGGAGCCCCGACGACTTCCGCGCGGAGATGAAGGAGGCGATCGCCAAGGGCGCCCGCCGCACGGTCGACGACGAAGGCTGGGAGCTCTTCGCCCGCGGCATCTTCTACGTCCGCGGCGACTTCGGCGAGGCCGCCACCTTCGAGGCGGTCCACGCCCGCCTCGACGCCATCGACCGCGAGCGGCGGACGCTGGGCAACCGCATCTTCTACCTGGCGACGGCGCCGCAGTACTTCTCGCCGATCGTCCACGGCCTCTCCGAGGCCGGCGCCCTGGAGCGGCAGGCCAACTACCAG
>JBPCRG010000224.1:0-4166 GCA_050997095.1 Thermomicrobiales bacterium
CCCTGACGGGGCTGGTCACGACCCAGCTGCCGCCCGGCGCGCCCGTCGCGCTCCGGATCTTCGGAAACCAGCCCGATTCCTGCGACACGAGCCTCGCGGTCCCGCTCGGCCCGCTCGATCCGGCCGCGATGGCCGCCGCGATCCAGGGCGTGCAGGTCACGAACCTCGTCAAAACCCCGATCGGCGACTCGCTCGCCCAAGTCGCGGGCGACCTCGCGGGGGCGACCGGGCCGAAGATCGTCGTCCTCGTCACCGACGGCGAGGAGACGTGCGGCGGCGACCCCGCCCAGGCGATCAAGGATCTCGTCGCCCAGGGCTTCGACGTCCAGGTCAACATCGTCGGCTTCGCGCTCGACAACGAGGCGCTGAAGCAGAGCTTCCGCGAGTGGGCCCGCCTCGGCAATGGGAGCTACTTCGACGCGACCAACTCCGCCGAGCTCAACGACGCCGTCGCCAAGGCCCTGCAGCCGCCCTTCCGCGTCCTCGACGCCTGAGGCGCCGTCGTCGCCATCGGAACCGTGGGCGGCGCCCCCGTCGATCTCCCGCCCGGAACCTACACCGTCGTCGTCCTCTCAAACCCGGAGCAGCGCCTCGAGGGCGTCGTAGTCCTCCCCGGTGGCAACCTCAAACTCGCCTTACCGACGGGGGGGTAGCGCACCGGCTTCCGTCGCCGCGACGGCGGGGAACCACTCCCGCCGTCACCCACAGCGGTTCATGCGCCCGAAGGTGTCTGGTCGGACTCGACGCGAGGCGGAATCACCAATGCCGTGGGGACACAGGGCGACGCGCCCAGTCTTCGGGGAGGACATGTTGAACGCAGTTGCCCGACTGTCCCCAGTGTCACGGGTCTTAAGCCGCCCTCGGTGACGGTTGCGAGGTCGGCCGTGACCTGCGGATGATGGAACGGCAGGGGTTCTTGCCCACCCTCCTGAGCGATCTGAGCACGATCGATCAACATCATCGCCGTCGACCGCGCGACGCTCTCTATCATCAATTCCGAGTCCGCATGCCCGACTGGTCGCAACCTGGGCATGAAACCCCCTCTCCCGCGCACCGGGAGAGGGGGCAGGGGGTGAGGGTCGGAGGCGGAGCCCGCAGTCCAGCGTCGCGGCGCCGCGGGATCGGGCGCAGCCACGAATTCTCGCCGCGACTTCAGGAGCAGACACTCCGCGCCGAAGGTGTAGATATATGTTCTTCGAAACTATTTAGATCACGCCGCGCATGCCGTGCCCGCAACTGCAGTCTCCGCTACGGAGGCAGTTGCGCTGCCCAAGTTGTTCAAGGTGCCCGACATCGAACCTTCAGCTGCTGTCACGCCCGCCGCCGCCGCATTCAGCAACGCGCTCGCGAAAAAAAACACCGCCGCAACGCACGTGCCCACGCGCACCAACGGGTTCGCTGCCAGAGACGCGATCGCTCTGAGCAATGCCGCATACTCGGTTTGGCGCCCGCCATCGTCCATGACGTCGACCGTCGCCCCGCTCGCCGGGTCGATCTCCCACCATCCTGTCCGCTGCACGCCGTTCACCGCGACGCTCGCCGCGGGCGTGACCACGATCCGGCCCGCCGCGAGGGAGGCGGCGATCCGGATCTTCGCGTCCGCGCCGACGGCCAGGGATGCGGAGTCGGCCGAAGCCCGCAGCACGCGGACGGGAATTCCCGCGGCCTTCCCCTGCTCGAAAACTGCGCCGACTCCCCCCGTGCTCACCGGGGGAAGCCCGACCGGCGGCGGTGTCAACGGCGTCACCATCGCCCGCTCGATGACGTGGCTGTAGACGCCCAGAGCGACCATTGGATTGGTGGCGGGCGTCTGTCCTTTGGCGACGACGGGGGTGTAGGCGCGGTGCAGCAAGTCGATTTCCGCCCGCAGCCTCCCTCCGTCCTTTTGCAGCTCTTCGGCAGTGATGATGAACGCGGCGACATTGGGTTCGTGCAGATAGGCGCGCAGCCCATAGTCGGGGAGCACTGACGGCGCCATCAACTCGCGGACTGCGTTGCAGGCGTGCCCGATCAGCGCCAGATTCGAGAACATCGCGCTGCCCGAGACGTCCGCCTGAAACACCGTCGCCGGGACCAATCCCGTGGAGACGGCGATCCCGAGCGTCGCCAACAGCGGCAGGTAGCCCATCTTGCCGTCGCCGATGTCGGTCAAGGGCAGCGCCGGGATCTGGGCGGTGTCGATCGCGGCGCCGACCGCGCGCCGCTCCAGCCCGATCCGGTCGAATATCTCCCGGACCGCCGTCGTCTTCCCGCCGTTTGGCGTCTCGATGTCGATCTCCAGCCATTCGGCCGTCGTGTCGCCGTCGTTGGGGCCATCCGAACCCAGCGCCCCGAGCGCGCCGCCGCCGGTCGCGAACGAGAGCATCGCCCCCTGCACGAGGTCCTGTCCGACCGCCAGCAGCGGAACCGACTGCATGCCGCTGCCGACCGCGTTGTTCAGCGCCAATCCCACCCCCTGCAAGTCCGCCGGAGGTTGATGGACGAGCAGCAGCTGTTCGCCGGTCAGATCTTTGCTCGCGACGTTGTGGTTGAGGAGTTCCGAGCGCGAGAGCGCGCCGCCCGTCATCGTCTCCGCGACGAGGCGGAAGGTCAGCGTGTGCTGCATGCGTTCAGGGAGCGCCGCGAGCGGTTCTCCCGGCTCGGCGGGCCGTGTTCCAGCCGTCGAGGACGGGAGGACCGCGTCCATGTCCCGCCATTCCGCGCCGTCGGCCGCCTGCACCCAGACGCGCTCCGTGCGCTCCGAATCGGGGAAGGGGGGAGCGGTGAACGGTAGGTCGATCGACGCCGCGCGCAGCGCGTCGTGAATCGTCCGGACGCCGTCGGCAAGCCGGTCCTTCGTCATCTGAATCGCCGCTTTCGCCAATGCGGGCTGATCCAGCATGGTATCGGGCGTGGCGGTGGACGTGGAGACCGGTGTCGCATTGCCGTCCGCAGAGGGCGCCGCGAAGGCGCGGCTCAGGCGACCCGCGCCGCCACTCGTCTCAACTGCCGACTGCAGGGCCGCGACCGCCGCGTCGTCGATGGCTCCCGTCACGAATCGGACCGGAACCAGCGCCTCTTCGAGCAGCGCCGCGAGCAGCAGCGCCTTGTCCGCCGAGTTTCCCGCCAGCGCCCAGAGCGTGCCCTTCGCGCCGCGCAGCACGCCTGCGTACGGCTCATAATCGACCTCGTCTGCGACGAAACGGAAGATCTTGTCGATGTCGTAGTCGAGCGCGAACGCCTTCGCCTGAATCGCCGGATCGTTCGTCGACTGCTGGTTCCGAAAGCGCGACGGGCGTCCGTCCGGGGATGCGGACGAGCCGGACGCGTCCGCGTCCCGTCGTCCCCGCAGCCCCGAGAGTGCGGCGAGCGCCACCGCGCCAAGCGTCAAACCGCCTTGCAGCACTCCACGCCGGGAGTGGGATGGGACGCCCCCTGCCCCGAGCCGTTTCGTGAGGGCGTCGAACCGGTTGTCATCGTTCATCGCGCTGCTCCGGGCCTTTCGGCGGCGACCATCGATTGTGGATCAGGGACCGGACTCGACTATAGCACCGTTCCCGGGCCGTACAATGGCCGGCGTGAGCGACGGACCGCCTTCGAAATCCCCATTGTCGGCGCCCGCCGCGCTCGTCCGTTTCCTGCACCTCGCCGGGCGGCTGAAGACGACCAAGCGGACCGGCTGGCTCGACCGCGGCGTCCCGCCCGCGCAGACCGAATCCGTCGCCGACCACTCGTTCCGCACTGCCCTGCTCGCCTGGATCGCCGCCGCCGGGGACCCGACGCTCGACCGCGACCGCGTCCTGCAGCTCGCCCTCGTCCACGATCTCGCCGAGGCGTTCGCCGGCGACATCACCCCCTACGACCGGGACGCGATCGCCCGGGAGCCCGACGCCTCCGCGCGCCGCGCGTCGCTGGAACGCCGGCACGTCCGCAGCGACGACGACCGCGTCGCGAAGCGCGCGGCCGAACGCGCCGCCCTCGCCCGCATGCTCGCCGGGGTCGCGGACGCCGTGGCGGGCGAGGTGCGCGCGCTTTGGGAGGAATACGAGGCAGCGGAGAGCCCCGAGGCGCGTTGGGTCAAGCAGGCCGACAAGCTGGAAAGCTTCCTCCAGTCGCGGGAGTACGCCAGCGCCGACCCCAAGCTTTCCGTCGCCTCCTTCGCCGCCGAGGTCGCCGACGTCGTCACC
>JBPCRG010000283.1:0-3856 GCA_050997095.1 Thermomicrobiales bacterium
GGTCAGCCCGGCGACGACTCCGGTGGCGCGGTCGTTCCAGATCGGCGAGCGCTCGCCGGCCAAGAACAGCAGGAAGGTCAAGCCGTGGCCGTCCGGCTCCATCGCCCATGCCGCGTCCATCGCGGGGCCGTCGAACGACGCCGCGAAGAGGTCGCCCAGCCACGCCGCGACCTTGCCGCCGTTCGTGATCGCGCCGCCCAGCAGGACGCTCCCGCGATCGAGGCGATACGCCCAGAGATCCTCGGGAATCGTCAGCGCCGCCCCCGGCGGAGCGGGCACGGCGACCCGCATCGCGCCACTCGTGCCGACGGTGAGCGCGATCCGTTTCCTGGACAATGCGCCGACGCCGACATTGGCGCAGGCGCCGTCCCCCAGGGCCGGGTACCAGGCGGCAGCCGCCAGCGCCGGCCAGCGGGCCGCAAGCGCGCGCCGGATCGGTCCGAGGGGCTCCGTCCGCTCCGCGATCGGAAGCAGCGCGGCGACGTCGATGCCGGCCATCTCCAGCGCGTCCGGATCCCAGACGGCGCGCCGGATGTCGAGCAGCCCCGTCGCCGAGGCCATCGAGACCGAGGTCGGCCCCGCGCCGCAGATCCGGGCCAGCGCGTACTCGGCGAAGGACTGCCAATGCGCCGTCCTCGCGACCGCGCGCGGCGACGTCGCCCGGAGCCAGCGCAGCTTGGCCGGCCAGTAGCTGGAATGGATCACGCAGCCGGTTCGGACGTGGACGTCGCGCTGATCGTAGTCGCGGCGCAGTGCGGAGACGGCGTCGGCGGAGCGGGTGTCGGAGTACATCAGGACCGGCGTCGTCGGCTTTCCGGCCGCGTCGACGCCCATCAGGCTGTGCCAGAAGCAGGAGACGCCGACGCAGGCGATGGCGCAGGGCGTCGCCGCCACCTTGGTCAGCGCCCCGTCGAGGCAGGAGCGCGCGATCTCGAACAGCGCCGGGGCGTCGGCCGTCACGCCCCCGTCGCCCGTCACTGCCAGCGCATAGGCGATCTGGCACTCCGATCCCGCGACGGAGCGTCCATCGAGATCGAAGCAGAGCGCGCGGACGGAGGAGGAGCCGATGTCCAGCGCCAGCGCCAGCGGGCCGCGGGCGTCTTTGAGGCTCACGCTCGGCACATCGCACTCCCCGCAAAAGCCCGACGCCCGGGCGACCGGTGAATCGACAGTATACAGGGGCGATCCGGCCATTTTTGGTCGCGAACGAGTCGCCGGAACACATGGCTACCTTTTTTGAAGTATCGTTCCCCCATCGCGATTCCGATCCCGCGACCGGGACGGACGCCGGGTCCGCGGTCCGTCCGCAGCGACCGGCCGGCGGCGTCCGGATCGGGCGGGAAACAGAGGCGGGGGAAGACTTACGGTGGCGCTTGATCCAGGGATATTGGCCTTTCTGAACGAGCCCGGACGGTTCGCGACGCTGGCGACCATCAATGTCGACGGCGCGCCGCAGCAGACTGTGATGTGGTTCATGACCGACGGCGAGACGGTCGTGATGAACACCGCGCGCGGGCGGGTGAAGGACCGAAATCTGCTCTCCGACAACCGGGCCTCGATCTGCGTCGAGGACGGCTATCGGTACGTCGCGATCGCCGGCCGCGTCGAGATGATCGAGGAGCAGGAGCGGGCCCAGGCCGACATCAAGGCGCTCGCGATCCGCTACTCCGGCGCGGAAGAGGCTGAGAGGATGATGCTGGATTCCTTCGGCAGGCAGGAGCGCGTGACGCTGCTGCTCTCGATCGACCACGTCGATGCGCACGGATTCTAGACCGGACATGAAGCGCCTCCCGAGGAACGCGACCGGAGCGCCGTCGTGATCGCCGCGTTGGCCGGCGGCGTCGGCGGCGCCAAATTGGCCCAGGGGCTCGCCTCGGCGTTCCCGGGCGAGGCTCTGTCGGTCGTCGTCAACACCGCCGACGACTTCGAGCTCTTCGGGTTGCGGATCTGCCCCGATCTCGACACGGTCATGTACACGCTGGCCGGACTCGCCAACCCCGCCACCGGCTGGGGGATCAAGGACGACACCCGGTCCACGCTCGACGCGATCGGCCGCTACGGCCGGAACCTCTGGTTCCAGCTCGGCGACAGCGACTTCGCGACCCACATCCTGCGCTCCGAGCGGCTGCGCCAGGGCGTCTCGCTGACGGACGCGACCGCGGAGCTGGCCGACGCGCTCGGCGTGCGCGCCCGCCTCCTGCCGATGACCGACGACACCGTCGCGACGATGGTCGACACGTCCGCCGGGCTGCTCGACTTCCAGGAATATTTCGTCGCCCGCCGCCAGGCCGACGTCGTGGACGGCATCGTCTTCCGCGGGGCGGAGACGGCGGCGGCGAGCGCCGAGGCGCTGGCGGCCCTCGCCTCCGCCCGGATCACGATCCTCTGCCCGTCGAACCCGCTCGTCAGCATCGGCCCCATCCTCGCCGTCCGCGGCTACCGCGAGGCGCTGACGGCGCGCCGCGCCCCCGCGGTCGCGCTCAGCCCGATCGCCGGCGGCCGCGCGCTCAAGGGGCCCGCCGCCGACATGCTCCGATCGCTGGGGCATGAGGTCTCCGCGTTCGGAGTCGCCGCGATCTACGCCGGGCTGATCGACGGCATCGTGATCGACGAGCAGGACGAGGCGCTGACGGCCCGGATCGAAGGGCTCGGGATGGCCGTCCACGTCGCGCGGACGGTGATGGGCGGGGAGGACGACCGCCGTCGGCTGGCCGCCGAGATGGTCGCGTTCGGAGAGCGGCTGGCCGTTCCCGCGGGGACCCTGCGATGAACGGCGCGATCGCGGCGATCGTGCCGATCCGCTCGCTCGCGGGCGGGAAGACGCGCCTCGCCGGCGTGCTCACCCCCTCCCAGCGGGAAACCCTGACCCGGTCGATGGTGCAGCGGGTGATCGCCGCGGCCTTGTCGTCGGACGCGATCGCCTCGGTGATCGTCGTCAGCGAGGATCCGGCCGCGCTGGCGCTTGCCCGGGCGGTCGACCCTCGGGTGATCGGTCTCGCGCAGGATGGCTCCGGCCATCCCGGCCTGCTCGGCGCGCTCGACCAGGCCCGCGCCTACGCCGACGTGCGTGCGGTCTCGGGTCTGCTGGTGCTCTTCGGCGACCTGCCGCTGCTCGACGGCGACGATGTTCGGCACCTCGTGCGCCGGGATGCGCCGGTGGTGGTCGCGCCGGATCGGCACGGCGCGGGGACCAACGCGCTGCTGCTCCGGCACACCGCCGCCGACCCCGGCCCGAACGCCTTCCGGTTCCAGTTCGGCGAAGGCTCCTACGCGCGGCACGTCGCCGAGGCGCACCGGCTGGGATTCGACGTGGCCACGAGCATCTCCGCCGGGACGTCCTTCGATCTCGACACCCCCGACGACCTGGATCTGCTCCGCGAGGAGCCGCGGGTCGCCGCGGCGATGGGTCCGCACGCGGTCGCCGCGGTGATGGTTGGGAGGCGCGCGAGATGAGCGACGCGCGCGGGACGGCCGAACTCCGGATCATCGGACTCGGGGGGATACCCGAGATCAGCCCGGGCGACGATCTCGCCGCCGCGGTCGGCGGCGCGGTCGAACGCTCGGGACTCGGGCTCCTCGACGGCGACGTGCTCGTCGTCACCCACAAGATCGTGAGCAAGGCCGAGGGTCGCCTCGTCGACCTGCGCACCGTGGAGCCGTCGGCCCTCGCGTCCGCGTGGTCCGCCGCGTGGTGGAAGGATCCGCGCCAGGTCGAGGTCGTGCTGCGCGAGGCGAAGCGGATCGTGCGGATGGACCGTGGCGTGATCATCGCGGAGACGCGCCACGGGTTCTACTGCGCCAACGCCGGGGTGGACGCCTCGAACGTGGCGGCCGAGACCGTCTGCCTGCTGCCGGA
>JBPCRG010000336.1:0-3693 GCA_050997095.1 Thermomicrobiales bacterium
GGGGAAACCCGACCGGCGCTTTTACGTTGCCCATGATTCCGCCGTCTACCATCCCGCCGAAGGAGCCGCGCCCCGCAGGGGGAGGACGCGCGCCGATTGACGCTCCCCCGCCTGCGCCATAGACTCCCGGCAGCATGACGCCGTCAAATGATCCCGCTCCCAAGGATGTGCAGGTGTCGGACGATCCCAAGACCGCGATTCCGGGCCGAGGGTTCGCGAGCCGCGCCGTGCACGCGGGCGAGCACCAGCCCGTCCCGGACTGCGCGGCGGCGACGACGCCGATCTACGCTTCCTCGTCGTTCTCGTACGACGAGACGGCGACGTTGGACCAGGTGTTCGGCGCCGAGCGCCCCGGGTACGTCTATTCCCGGCACGGCCACCCGACCGTGCGCGCGTTGGAGCTCGCGATCGCCGCGCTGGAGGAGACGGAGGACGCGCTGGCCGTGGCCTCAGGCATGGCCGCGCTTCACCTCGCGATCCTGAACGAGGTCCGGAGCGACAGCCGGATCGTCGCCGCCAACGACCTCTACGGAGCCACCACCGCGCTCCTCGACACGCTCTTCGGCACACTCGGCATCCGCACGACGTACGTCGACGCCTTGGACCTCACGGCGGTCGGAGCCGCGCTCGAGTCGGCCAAGCCCAAGGTGCTGCTCGTCGAAACCATGTCGAATCCGCTGTTGCGGGTGCCGGACATCGCGGCGTTGTCGCGGATCGCGCGGCTCAACGGGACGGCGCTCGTCGTCGACAACACCTTCGCGACGCCGTATCTCGTCAATCCAGCCAAACTGGGGGCCGATGTCGTCGTGCATTCGACGACGAAATATCTGGGCGGCCACGGCGATGTGACGGGCGGTGTGATCGCGGGCCGGAGCGGCAGGATCGCCGACATCACCGAGTTAAACAAGCTGAGCGGCGCGGTGCTCGGCCCGTTCGAGGCGTGGCTCACGCTGCGCGGCGTCAAGACCCTGCCCCTGCGCATGCGTCGGCAAAGCGAGAGCGCCGACATCCTCGCCAACTGGCTGCGCGACCATCCGCGCGTCGAGCGGGTCCACTACCCTAGTTTCGCGGACCGGTGCGCGGCCGGTGCGGCTGCACCGGGGTCAGCGATGTTCAACAATGGATTGCGGGGCGGGATGGTCTCGTTCGCGTTGAAGGGCGCGGGCCGCGATGAGATCTTCCGCTTCCTCCAGTCGCTCCGGCTTTGCCGATCCGCGACGACCCTCGGCGACGTCTACACGCTCGTGCTCTATCCCGCCATGTCGACCCACCGCGGACTCTCTCCCGAGCAGCGCGCCGCGGTCGGCATCGGCGACGGGCTCGTCCGGATGTCGGTCGGGATCGAGGATGTCGAGGACATCCAGGCAGACCTCGACGCGGCGCTCGCCGACTCCACACCCGCGTGATCGTTGATCGTGCGGACGACGGCTGCATTGCATGACATCATTCGGCGAAAGCGATTCGCGTTGTCGGTCGGCGGCCGTGCCCGCGACCGAGGGTAAGGAGCATCTTCCATGTCCGCGATCTACCGCGATCTTTTTGATCGCACCAAGAGCGCGATCCGCGAAGTCGACGTGCCCGGTGCGCGGGCGATGATCGCCGGGCGCGAAGCCGTGGCGGTCGATCTCCGCGAGCAGGACGAGGTCGACCAGGGCGCCCTGCCGGGTTCGATCCACATTCCCCGCGGCTTCCTCGAGATGCGGATCGAGGAGGCCGTCCGAGACAAGGAGCGGCACGTCGTCGTCTACTGCGCGGGCGGGACGCGGTCGGCGTTTGCGGCGAAGGCGCTGCAGGAGCTCGGCTACACCGATGTCGTCTCGCTCGCCGAGGGATTCGGCGCGTGGAAGAGCGCGGGCGAAGATTGGGAACTGCCAAAGTCGCTCTCTCCCGAGCAGCGGCGGCGGTCCAGCCGCAATCTGCTGATCCCGGAGGTGGGCGAGGCTGGCCAGCACAAGCTGCTGGCGGCGCGGGTCCTGCTGGTGGGGGCGGGCGGGCTGGGATCGCCCGCAGCCTTCTACCTCGCCGCGGCGGGTGTCGGCACGCTGGGCATCGTGGACGCCGACACGGTCGACGAGAGCAATCTGCAGCGACAGATCCTGCACATCACCGAGCGGGTCGGCATGGCGAAGGTGGAATCCGCCAAGTTGACGATCCAGGCGCTCAACCCCGATGTCGAAGTCGTCGCGCACGAGGTCCGGCTCGACAAGGGGAACGTGCTCGCGCTTTTCGCGGACTATGACATCATCCTCGACGGGACCGACAATTTCGCGACCCGCTACCTGATCAACGACGCCTGCGTGCTCCTGCGCAAAGCCAACGTGCACGGCAGCATCTTCCGCTTCGAGGGCCAGGCGACCACGTTCATGGCGGGCGTCGGCCGGTGCTACCGCTGCCTCTTCCCCGAGCCGCCCCCGCCGGAGCTCGCGCCGAGCTGCGCGGAGGCGGGCGTGCTCGGCCTGCTGCCGGGGACCGTGGGTCTGATCCAGGCGACGGAGGTCGCGAAGCTGATCCTCGGCATCGGCGAGCCGCTGATCGGGCGGATGCTCACCTACGACGCGCTCTCGATGTCGTTCCGCGAGCTCAAGCTCCGCCGCGACCCGCACTGCCCGATGTGCGGCCCCGACGCGCCCTCCACGCTCGACGACATCGAATACAGCGACGTCGCCTGCATGATCCCGGGCCTCGCCGCGGCCCATTAGACCTGCGCGATCGGCCCCGACGTCGCCTCCCACTTGCCCCCTAACTCGGGTGCGGGCAGGGGGCATGGGGGATGGGGGGCCGTCCCCGTTCACATGCCGTTGGACAGACCCTCCACGATAAGATGCTATCCAGAAAGTGACGGAGGCTGGCAGGATTGGGGGATGGGGACCGCATCCCCCGCCGTCCCCGCGACGGCTCCGACCAGGGACGACCCGACGGTCTGGCGGGTCGACGACGCCCTCTGGGCGGAGATGGCGCCGCTGCTGCGCCTCGACAAGCCGCGCAAGAAACCCGGCCGGCCCCGCCGCGACGGCCGCCCGATCTCCGGCGGGCTGATCCGGCTGGCCCGCACCGGTGGCCGATGGGCGTCCCTGCCCGCCGAGTTCGGCCCCAAGCCGACGGTGCATCTGCGCTTCGCCGAGTGGGTGGAAAGCGGGGCGCTGGAGCGCGCCTGGGCGCTGCTGCTGAGCCGGCACGACGACGAACCGGGCCTCGACTGGACCTGGCAGGTCGCCGACGGGTGCATCGTCAACGCGCCCTTCGGCAAAAAAGGGGGCCCGGCGACGCGCAGGCGACCGGGCGCAATCCGACCGACCGGGGCAAATCCGGCACCGAACGGCACCTGCCGACCGAGGGCCGCGGCATCCCGGTGGCGGTGGCGGCGACGGGGGCCAACCGCCACGACATGAAGAAGCCGGAGGCGTTGCCCGACGCCATCGTCCTCGCGGCCGACCCCGCGGAGCCGCCGCATCCGGTCCTGGACCGCGGCTGCGACTACGCCGCCTGCCGGGAGGCGGCGCGGGAACGGGGGTACACTCCGCACATCCCGCCCAGGGCGGGCGCGGCCACCCCGCTTCCGCCGCCCGGCGACCCGGACCGCCACCCGCCGCGGCGCCGGGTGGTGGAGGCCGCGCGCAGCCGGTTCAACCGGTTACGGCGGCTGCCGACGCGGTGGGAGAAACGCGCCGACTGCCACCTCGGCTTCGTCCAACT
>JBPCRG010000527.1:0-2927 GCA_050997095.1 Thermomicrobiales bacterium
GACGTGAGCGAAAGCCGCCATCTCGCGCTGCGCGTCGCGGAGATCATCAGCGATACGCCGGCCGCAGACACGGTCGTGCTCGACATCCACCGGCTCTCGACCATCGCGGATTTCTTCACGATCTGCTCGGGCGAAAACGAGCGCCAGCTTCGCGCGATCTCGACCACGCTCGAATCACGCCTCTCCGAGGAGGGCATCCGGCCGCGGCGGGCGGAGGGCACGCCCGAGTCGGGATGGATCGTCATGGATTACGGCGATGTCCTCGTCCATATCTTCGCGGAGGATCAGCGCGGGTTTTACCGGTTGGAGTCGCTGTGGTCGGAAGCGCCGACGCTCTTGACGATTCAGTAGCGCCGCGGGTCGGGCACCTCCGCGGCGGGGTGGGGCAGAAGTCCACGATGAAACGCTCGATCGCGCTCCTCGAGTCTACATCCTCATCACCGGCGGGATTCGGCGGCGACGAGTCGTCCAGCCCGGTCGTTCCCTTTCTGGTCGGAGCCGCCGTGGGGGGAGTCGCCGGGGCGGTCGCGGGCGCGCTGCTGAGCGGCTACACCTCCCATATGCTCGCCGCGGTGATCAACATCGCGGATCGCCGGTCATCGCGCGACGACGAGCGATTGAAGTTCGAGTTCCTCCTCAAGTAGAGGCTCCCATCCTCCGATCGAGTCAATTTTTGCTCCGTCTTCCTGATTGTATGGATCAAACGGGGATGTCCAACGCATCCGGCGCCCGCGACGGTTCGTCTTTCGACGCCAGCCAAAGAAGCGTCGCCACCAGCACGCCCCCGACCGCGATCATCGCCGCCAATTTCAACTCCCGGCTCTGCAGCAGCAGCGACGCCATCCCGAAGACCACGGAGACCCCGGCGACGAAGGTGACGATCCGCGCCTGACTCCACCCCCGGTCCAGCAATCGATGGTGGAGATGGCCCCGGTCGGCGTGAAGCGGCGATCGACCGTGCGTCACGCGGTAGAGGATGACCCACGCCACGTCGAGGATGGGCAGGCCAAGCGCCAGCAGGGCGGTCGCGATCTTGGCGCCCCCGATGATCGCCGTCACCGCCAAGGCGAACCCGAGAAAATTGGCGCCCGCGTCGCCCATGATGATCCGCGCCGGATTCCAGTTGAACGGCAGAAAGCCGATCACCACGGCCCCGAGCGCCAGCGGCAGTAGCGAGATGGTGAACTGGGGCGCGCCGCGGGGCCAGAAATAGGTGTGGGCGAACAGCACGGCGGACGCGACCAACGTGACCGACGCCGCCAGGCCGTCGAGTCCGTCGACCCAGTTTACCGTGTTCATCATGCCCACGATCCAGAACATGGTGACCGCGATCGAGACGATCAGTGGCAGCGTGACCTCGCCGATGAACGGCGCGTTGAACGACGCGATCACGATCCCGTGGCCGTCGCTGCGGAGCCTCGGCAGCACAACCATCGCCGCCGACGCGATCTGCCACAGCAGCTTCGGCACCGGCGCGATCCCGATCGCATCGTCGTAGACCATCACGCCGACGATGATCGCGCTCGCTCCGAGCAGCAGGATCAGGCGTTCAGTCTCCCGCGGATCGCGGAGCACGTCGAAGGAGAAGGTCAGGACAAGACCGACAGCGAAGGCAAGAAACATCGCGACGCCGCCCGCCCGGGGCACAGGTTTGGGATGCACACGACGGGGCCCGGTCGGGTCGAGCAGGCCGAGTCGCTCGCTCAGCACGATCGCGCGCGAGACGAAAAGCGCGGAGGCGATCGTGGTCACCAGAAAGATCGCGATCGCGACGGTCGGGTGACTCACGGCCTGCTGGTCCTCGTCGCGGGTTGCCTACCGGTCCGACCGCACGCCGGGCAGCGGGAATCGCGAGGTCAGCTCCTCGACATCCGCAGCCGCCCGCATCGTCACCGTGCCATCCTCCGGAGCCTGCAGAACCTCGACGATCAGGCGCGCGACGTCCCGCATCTCCGCGACGCCGAAGCCCCGCGTCGTGACGGCAGGGCTTCCGAGCCGGATCCCGCTCGCTTGGGTCGGCGGCCGGGGGTCGCCAGGGATGGTGTTCTTGTTCACGGTCAGGCCGACGCGATCGAGGATCTTCTCGGCGTCGCGGCCGTTCAACCCCGTCGAGGTCACATCGACCAGCATCACGTGCGTGTCGGTGCCGCCGGAGACGACCGTCATCCCGGCATCGATCAACGCCGCCGACAGCGCCTGCGCATTCTCGATCACGGCGGTCGAGTAGGCCTTGAACTCCGGTCTCAGGGCCTCGCCGAACGCGACCGCCTTGCCCGCGATCACGTGCATCAGCGGACCGCCCTGGAGTCCCGGGAAGATCGACTTGTCGATCGCCTTCGCGTGCTCCGCCCCGGTCAGGATCATCCCGCCCCGGGGACCGCGCAGCGTCTTGTGCGTCGTCGTCATCGTCACGTGGGCGTGGGGGATGGGCGACGGGTGGAGACCCGCGGCGATCAGCCCGGCGGGGTGCGCGATGTCGGCGAATAGCAGCGCGCCGACCTCGTCCGCGATCGCGCGGAAGCGGCTGTAGTCGATCACCCGGCTGTAGGCGCTGGCCCCGGCGATGATCGCGTGGGGACGGACCTCCTTCGCTCTGGCCAGGATCACGTCGTAGTCAAGCAGTCCCGTCGAGTGGTCGACCCCATAGAAATGGGCCTCGAACAACCGGCCTGAGAAATTGACCGCCAACCCGTGCGTGAGATGCCCGCCCTCCTGAAGACTCAGGCCGAGGATGAGGTCCCCCGGGGTGAGCAACGCCAGATAGGAGGCGAGATTCGCGTTCGCCCCGGAATGGGGCTGGACGTTGGCGTGCTCGGCACCGAAAAGGGCTTTCGCGCGGTCGATCGCCAACGTTTCGATCTCGTCAATGAACTCGCAGCCGCCGTAGTACCGCTTCCCGACATAGCCTTCGGCGTATTTGTTGGTGA
>JBPCRG010000466.1:0-2784 GCA_050997095.1 Thermomicrobiales bacterium
TCCCAGCGGCGCCGTTCGACGGCTTCCTCCCCCACATCGTCGAGCTGGCCAAGGCGGACCGGCCGGAGTTCGGGCATTTCGGGGGCCGTCAGATCCCCGGCGACGAACCGTGGTGACCGCCCCCGGCGGCCGGTAACAACTCCGTCACATCTGTCGCCCGCCCGTCAGCACTCCCGGTCAGACTGCGGTTGGCGGAGCGGGCCGCTTTGCCCGGCACGTGAGCGAGGTTGAGGCCGATGCCGACCATCCTGATCGTCGACGACGAGCCGATCGTGCGCGAGGTCGTCGCCCAATATCTGAAGAACGACGGCTTCACGGTCGAGGAGGCCGGGGACGGACTCGAGGCGGTCAAGCGGTTCACGTCCGCACGGCCCGACCTCGTGCTGCTCGACCTCATGCTCCCGGGAATCGACGGCATTGAAGTCTGCCGCCGAATCAGGGCGCAAAGCAACGTGCCGATCATCATGGTCACCGCGAAGACGGAGGAGACCGACACGATCATCGGGCTCGGAGTCGGGGCCGACGACTACATCGCCAAGCCGTTCAGCCCGCGCGAACTCGTGGCCAGGGTCAAGGCCGTGCTGCGCCGCGTCTCCGCGCCCTCTCCCATCGAGGGCGACGCGCTCCACTTCGGCCAGTTGACGATCCGACCCGACCGCCGCAACGTCGAGCTCAACGGCACATCGGTCGACCTGACGGCGCGGGAGTTCGACCTCCTCGAATTCCTCGCCCGCCACCACGGCCACGTCTTCACCCGCGACGAGCTGCTCGACAAGGTCTGGGACTGGTCGTACGCCAGCGACGGCGGCACGGTCACCGTCCACATCCGCAGGCTCCGCCAGAAGATCGAAGCCGACCCGGAACGACCCCGGTACGTGAAGACCGTCTGGGGCGTCGGCTACAAGTTCGAGGCGTAGGCTCGTCGAAGAACGGCGGGCGGCCCGGTCACCACGACCATGGAGTCGGCATGTTTCAGATCCGGCGGTCGGCCAGCGAGATCTTGCGGCAATTCGCCATCGTCGTCCTGGCCGTCGTCATAGCGGTCGCGGCCGCGCTGACGATTGCCCTTGCGCTGCTCGATCTGCCCACCTCCAGCGTGCCCTTCCTGCTGGAGCTCCTGGTCTCCTCGGCGACGATCTCGCTCGGGATCGGCGCGTTCTTCATCTGGGTCTCGGCGGGCCGCCGCTGGAACCGGCTGAGCTCGCGGCTCGTCGCGGCGCACGGGATCGGCATGGTCGTGATGCTGATCAACGTCTCGATCGCCGCCTATGCGATGTTTCTCTCGACGCACGATCTGTGGCTGCTGGCGCTGCTGCTCGGCTACTCGCTCGTGATCGCCTCGATCTATTCGTTCCTGATCAGCGCGGCGATCAGCGAGACGCTGCGCTCGCTCCAGGTCGCGGCGACGCGGATGTCGGGCGGCGATCTCTCGGCGCGCGTGCCCGACGGCGGCGAGCCGGAGTTCCGGGAGGTCAGCGCGGCCTTCAACCTGATGGCGGGGCGGCTGGAATCCGCGTTCGGCTGTCAGCGGGCGCTGGAGGAGGTCCGGCAGCACCTGATCGCCGCGGTCTCGCACGACCTGCGCACCCCCCTCGCCTCGCTTCGGGTGATGGTGGAGGCGATCAACGACGGCGTCGCCAGCGATCCGGAGACGATCCGGCGCTACATCCGCGCGATGGAGCGCGAGACGGTCAGCCTCGGCCGGTTGATCGACGATCTCTTCGAGATGGCGAAGCTGGACGAGGGCCACGTCGCGCTGCGCCTGGAGCCCAGCCCGCTGGCCACCCTCGTCTTCGAGACGCTGGAGGGCATGCGCGCGCAGGCGACCCAGCAGCGCGTCGCCCTGCAGTCGCACGTGGACAGATCGACCCCGCTCGTGATGATCGACCCGGACCGCATCCAGCGCGTGCTCTACAACCTGGTCCAGAACGCGATCCGGCACACGCCCGCCGACGGCTCGGTCGTGGTCGAGGTGCTCGACCGAGGCCCGGAGGTGCTCGTCAACGTCCGCGACACCGGCGAGGGCATCGCGGAGACCGACCTGCCGCACGTCTTCGACCGCTTCTACCGCGGCGACAAGGCGCGCTCCCGCGACGGCGAGCACGGCGGCGCCGGGCTCGGCCTCTCCATCGCCAGTCGCCTGATCGAGACCCACGGCGGCCGGATCTGGGTCGCCCAACCGCCGGAAGGCGGCTCCGTCTTCTCCTTCACCCTGCCGAAAGCCGCTGCGGGCCTCCCGATGCCGGTCCCCACGCGATAGCCCGACCTCCTGTCCGTCATCCTGACGCAAGGAAGGATCGCCTGCCGCGGCAACGTCCGGACCCGTTCCGGCTGACCGTCAAGCCAAACCCCGACGATCCGGATCACGTCCCCAACTTGCGCACATGCACGAGGTTCGTGCGGCCCGCGATCCGCATCATCGGCAGCGAGCCGACGATCAGCGCGTAGTCGTCCTGTTTGGCGTGCCCGGCCTCGATGATCGCCTTGCCCGCGGTCCGGAACATCTTGTCCGGATCGACCTCGAGCGGCACGACGACCGCGGTCACGCCCCAAACCAGGCTGAGTTTGCGCGCGGTCTCCTCGTCGGTGGTGACGGCGATGATCGGCGGCCGGGGGCGGTACTTGGCGACGCGCTTGACCGCCGCCCCGGGCAGGGGGAAGACCACGACCGACTGCGCGGGCGCGGCCTCGGCCAGCGCGTAGGCGGCGCGGGCGATCGCGGCGGCGAACGCGAGCGACTCGGCGCCCGTCGTCGGCAGCGGCTCCAGCGCCGCGGGCGTGCGG
>JBPCRG010000519.1:0-3225 GCA_050997095.1 Thermomicrobiales bacterium
GCATCGGGCAGTCTGGTCACCTGCGGTTCTCCCTCTCTGCGATCGAACGCGACGGGCGCCGTCCGGCGTCACTCGCCGACGGTCGCCCCCTCGTCCTCGGCCACGACGATCGTGCGGCTCTGCTCCCGCATGAACTGCTGCACGTAGTACGGGCCGAGACCGCCTTTGCCGGTGCTGCCGCTGCCCTTCCAGCCGCAGAACGACTGGCATCGCGGCCAAGCCCCCGTCGTCGCCCCGCCCTTTCGGTTGGCGTAGACCACGCCCGCCTCGATCGTGTCGAAGAAGCGTTCGATCTCGGCCGTGTCCTCGCTGAAGATCCCCGCAGTCAATCCGTATTCAGAATCGTTCGAGAGCGCGATCGCCTGAGCCAGCGAATCGACTTGGCCGACCGCAAGGAACGGCAGGAACAGCTCCCGCCTGAACAGATCGTGGTCCAGCGGCAACCCGTCGACGACAGTCGGCGCGACGAAGGTTCCGTGGTCGTACCCTCCTCCCGTCAGGACCGTCCCGCCCGCGCGGATCACGCCGCCCTCCGCGCCCGCGACGGCCTCCGCGAAGCGCGCCACGGCGTTCGCGTCGATGACCGGGCCGACGAACACGTCGCGCTCCTGCGGATCCCCCACCTTCAGCGTTTTCGTCCGCTCCGTCAGGCGCGCGACGAACTCGTCGTACACGGGCAGCTCGACGTAGACCCGCGAGCAGGCGGAGCACTTCTGCCCCGAGAACCCGAACGCCGACCGCACGACCCCCTCGACCGCCTTCGCCAGATCCGCGTTCCTCGTCACGATCGCCGGGTTCTTGCCGCCCATCTCGGCGATGCAGGGTTTCGGGAAATCGGTGCTGAGCGTCTTGAAGAGATCGAATCCGACCTCTTTCGATCCGGTGAAGACGACGCCGTCGACCAGTGGGTGTTTCGCCAGCGACTCGCCGACCTCCGCGCCCGAGCCGGTCACGTAATTGAACACCCCATCTGGGATGCCCGCGTCGATGAAGCAGCGCGCCATCTCGTAGCCGGCGAGCGGGGTCGCCGAGGCGGGTTTGAAGACGACGGTGTTGCCCGCGGCCAGTGCGCCCGACGACATGCCGGAGGAAAGCGCGTTCGGGAAATTGAACGGTGCGAGCACGGCCCAGACGCCGAACGGCCGCAACACCGAGCGGTTGCGCTCCGCCGGATCGAGCGACTCCAGAACCCGCTCGAACCCGCCGTTCTCGACCAGCTGGTTGGCGTACTCCTCGATCAGGTCCGCGCCTTCCTCGACCTCGCCGATCGCCTCCGCCCGGTTCTTCCCCGCCTCCCAGATCAGCAGCGCGGAAAGGCGGAATTTCCGCTCCCGCATCAGCACGGCGGCGCGCTTCAGGATCGCGACCCGCTCCATGTACGGCCGCCCGGACCATCCCGGAAACGCCGCCTTGGCAGCGGCGACCGCATCGTCCCCGTCCTGCCGGGTGCCCTTTTGGCAGATCCCGATCACCACCGCGCGGTCGACCGGAGCGCGGACCTCAAACGTGGCCGGCCCGCTTCGCTCCCGCCCGTCGACGATCATCGGGTAGGTCTTCCCGAACTCCGCCCGAACCGCGTTCAGCGCCTCGTCGAACGCGCCGTGCATGCGTTCGATCTGCTCCGGCGTCGACGTGTACGTGATCTTCTCGACTGTCGCCGACATGCGCTTTTTCTCCATGGGTCGACGGGACGGGGAACGCGCCTGCGACCCCGAGCAGACCTCACGCCGCCGTGTGGTCTCCGGTGATCTGCATCAGCTCGATCAAGTTGCCGAAGGGATCGTGGACGAAGCACCGCGGCCGCGAGGGGATCGCGATGGTCTCCTCGATCTCGATGTCCGCTGCCGAAAGCTTCTCCCGGAACGTCGCGAAGTCGTCGACCTCAAGGCAGATGTGCTGCGCGGACGAGTTCCGGGCCATCGCGTCGTCCGTGAACAGATGGATCTCGTGGCCGTCCATCCCCGCCTTGAACCAGATGATCCGCAGCATATGGAGCTCCGGCGGCGGCGCGACCTCGGTCATGCCCAGCGCGCCGCCGAAAAAGGCCCGCGCCGCGGCTTCGCCTCCAGCCGGCATCGGAATGCTTGTATGCTGCAACCGAAGCACCGTCGCCATCTCATCCCCCGATCGTCGAACGCGCGTGGAAGCACTCTCCGGACTATTGCCGCATACCGCCGCGCCGTTGTCCAGTGGTCGCCGACGATTCCGTCGCGGGCAACGCATGGAGACGACTCCCGCCCGCCGAGACGGCTAGACTATCCGGGGTACCGGCTCCTCGCCGTTTCCCGATTCTCGAAGATGTGGAGTGACGCGTGGCCCCTGCCGAAACCGCCCAATCCGCGCCTCCCGCCCGTCCCCGACTGCATGTCAGCACGCATCCGCTGGTCCGGCACAAGGTGACCCTGCTCTCCGACGAGCGGACCGACTCCATGCTCTTCCGTGCCCTGGTCAATGAACTCACCCAACTCCTCGTCTACGAGGCGACCGCGGACCTGCCGATCCGACCATTCCGGTACACCACGCCGATGGAGGAGGCGGAGGGGATCTGCGTCGACGCCCGGATCGGTCTCGTCCCGATCCTGCGCGCGGGCCTGGGCATGGTGGACGGGGCCACGACCCTGCTGCCGAACGCGACGGTCCATCATCTTGGCATCTATCGCGACGCCGCGTCGCACCAGCCGGTCAGCTACTACAACAAACTCCCGAACCAGTTCTCGGCCGATCTCATGCTGCTCCTCGATCCGATGCTCGCGACCGCGGGCTCGGCCAGCGCCGCCGCCGAGGCGCTCAAGAATCACGGCGCCACGAAAGTCCGCTTCGTCGGCATCATCGCCGCCCCGGAAGGCGTCGACCGCATGGCCATCGAGCACCCCGACGTCGACCTCTACGTCGCCCGCCTCGACCGCCAGCTCGACACCGACAAATACATCCGCCCCGGCCTCGGCGACGCCGGCGACCGCCTCTTCGGCACCTTCAACGAATAGACGCCCTGCAATGAAGACCAGAGTGTTCGGCTCCAAGCGCCCGTCTGTCCGCCCGGCGCAAGTCGGCATGACGGGCGAAGGGAGCGTTTCCTGCCCCGCCATACGTTCGGCATTGCCCGTCCTTGATCGTGATGCGCAGGAAACACGACCAGATTCTTCCTGCGTCAGAATGACAGTTGGAGCGCACCTCCTCCTCCGTCATCCCGAGTGGTCCGACTAGGGGCTTGTGTCTGGCGTGCAG
>JBPCRG010000541.1:0-4498 GCA_050997095.1 Thermomicrobiales bacterium
GGGTCCCGTGCCCTCCCATGGCCCGCGAGGCCATCACCTCGTTGACTGAAGCCACTTTCGCCTTCCCCAACGAGATCGTCGGCCCTCTTCCGTCGGGAGCCCGCGGGCGGCTCCCCTACGACGAGACGGAAGCTCCCCGGTTCGATCTACACCCCGATGTTCAGGTCGACGCGCTGCTGCACGACCTCGGCGATCGCGTCGCTGGAGGCGAGCAGGTAGAGCTGGTAGACGCCCGGGAAGAGCGTCGCCGTCTTCGCCGGGTCGACGGCGACCGTGAAGGCGCCGGCGTCGCCGCCCTGCGCCGCGCCGGAGTCGACCACCTCGCCCTTCGAGGGGTCGATCAGCGTGTATTCGAGGCTCAGCTTGCCCGGACCCGTGATCGTGACCGGAAGGGTGATCGGATCGCCGATGTTGAGCGTCGGCGGCGCGCTGGCCGTCATCGCCAGTTTCGGCGGCGCCCCGTAGCGGAAATCCGCGGCCGAGAACGGGTACTTCGCCTCGCGGAAGGCGTCGATCTGCGCGAATTGGGCGGGCGGGTCGTATTTGGTCAGCTGGAAGGCGCCGTTGCCGATCACCAGGAGGTTGGTCTTGGCGAACCAGGCGTCGCAGGCGTCGTACCGCGCGACCGCGTCGTCCGGGGAGACGAGCGACTGGCCGCCGATCTCGAAATAGCCCTTCGGCACGCTTTTCTGCCGCTTGAACTGCTTGATCGAGCGCAGGGTGAGCCGGGCGTCGCTGTCCGTGACCAGGCTCAGCCAAGGCACGCTGAAGCGGGCGGCGGTGTTGTCGGTGTAGGCGCCCTGCCGCTTCTCGAAGACGACGTCGTCCATCGCCGCGAGCACCTCCCACGGGGTCGAGACGCCGGTCGGCGAGGCGTACGACGCGATGTAGCTCGGCTCGAAGTGCCAGTAGTCGACGTAGACCTCCAGCGTGTGCGCGTCGACCAGGCGGAAGCCCTTGTACGTCTCGAGCAGCGGCCGCGAGGTGATCCCCAGCGACGTCTCGATCTGGACCTTCGCCTCGTCATTGGCGATCTCGAAGCCCTGCGCGATCGAATAGAGCACGTCCGCCATGGTGATCGGCGGGCCGTGATGCCAGGTCGACTGGAAGAGCTTGGCGTAGTCGAACGTGACCTTGCTGACCGTCGTGGCTCCGGCGGCAGCCGGAACCCAGGCGTCGCCCTTCGCGTCCCAGACCACGGCGTCCGCGGGCACGGGCATCGTCCCGGCCGGTCCGGCGGTGTCGATCGCGAACGCGGCGCGGAAGGGTTCGGGGATGCCGGTGAAGGGATGGTCGACGAGCGGCGGGTCGACCAGGTTGCGGTAGATCTCCTGGCTGTAGGAGTCGCCGTTGCCGCCGACCGGATTCCAGGTCGTGCGGTCGGTCCAGACCCAGAGGTTGCCCGCCTTGATCTCCTTGCGGCCGGCGATCTGGGCGCCGCGCATCGCGAAGATGTTCTTCGGGCCCGAGACCAGATCCTCCGTGATGTCCGTGACGTCGGTCCGGACCGGGAAGCTCTGCAGCGCGGTCACCAGCCAGACGCGGACCGATTCGTCCAGCGCGATCTTCGCCATCTGCTGGAAAAGCTTGTCGCGCTCGTCCTTGCCCCCGAACTGGCCCCGGTAGAGCTTCTTGCCGAGGTCGTCGAGATCCTGCTGCTGGTATTGCCAGAAGCCGACGGCCTGCCAGCCCGGCATGTTGCCGAGCCACGGGGCTGCGAACGAGTTGATGCCGAAGTCGTCGTATCTGGTGGTGGCCCCGCGCCCCCAGCCCTCGGTGTAGACGTGCCACTGGAACGTCTTGGGGTCGCTGGTGTAGACGGCGAGCGTCGCCGGGCCGAACTGCTGGTACTGCGGCTGGACCTGGAAGCCGACGCCCTCGAGCGCGGCGCGGACGAGGTCGCCGATGTCCCGGCGCTCGTCCTCGACCCGGGTGATGATCTTGATCACGATCGGGTTGCCGTTGAAGGCCCATTTGCCGTCGCCGCCGATCTGGGCGCCCGCCGCCTGCATCGCCGTCGTGATCTGCTGCTTGGCGAGCTCGGCGTCGTACCGGATGTTCGCGGCGCTGACGACCGGGAAGACGGTCAATTGGTCATAGTCGAACGGGCTGACGTTGGTGACCATGGGCGCGGCCTGGCCCTGGTAGATGTCGTTCGCGATGAAGTCGCGGTCGACGAGGTGCTGCATCGCGCGCCGGACCTCGATGATCGAGAAGGGGTTCAGTTCGCCGTCGTTGCCCGGAGCGGGGTTCAGGATCAGGGAGAGGGTGGAGGCGGGGGCCTTGATCAGACGCACGTTCGCCGCGCCGTCGAGACTCTTCGCGCCGGCGTTCTTGAGGCTGAAGAGATAGACGTCGATGTCGCCGTTCTGGATGTTGAGCGGCGCCTGGTCGACGTTGAAGGCTCCGTAGGTCACGGAATCCACGGCCGGGCCGGGCACGCCCTCGGCGGCTGCGGGCGTCGCGTCCGCCGCGAAGGCAGCCCCGGGACTGCGCGCGATCGCGCCGATCGCGGTGGCCGAAAGGCCGAGCGCCGTCCCGCGGCCCATGAGCTCGCGGCGGGTGAGGCGGCCGTCGGCGAGGTCCTGCATCAGCTGGTCGATCATTGACATTCGTGATCCTCCCGACGCCCGCGGTCGCTGATCACGGGACGTTCTGCGATGGGTTGGAACCGTTCCGCGCATTCAGCGAATGGCCGCTGACGAAGATACGCGAGGCGTCGGCGGACGGATGCGCCGAGCCGCTATCCCGCGGCGGTCGGCGTCGGAGCTGCCGTGGCGGCCTTGGTCGGCGCTTTTGTCGGCGTCTTGGCCGCCGCCTTGGTCGCGGCTGGCGACGCGATCGGCGAGGCCGCCGGCGACGCGGCCGGTTTCGCCGCGGGCGAGGCCCCCGGCGTCGCGCCCTGGTTCGGCAGGCCGAGCTGGCCGTTGATCTGCTCGAGCGATTTCTGAAGGGTGTCGAAGCCGAACTGGGTGTAGAACGACGAGGTCGCGACGTTGCCGGTCTCGTCGTAGGCGGTGATGCTCGTCGGGCCCTCGCCGGTCAAGGGCATGTAGATCGACGACTGGAACTCGCCCTTCTCGTTCGTGCGCTGGTTGGCGACGATCACGCCGCTGACCAGGAGCTGGATGTCGCTGACCGGTTGGAAGCCGAACCCCTGGATGTCGACGGTGCGGCCCGCCGCGCCGGCCGGCGGATTGAGGAAGAGGGAGGGCGGCTTGATCGCCTTTTGGCGGGCGAACGCGATCTGTTGGTTGGCCCCGCCGAACTCGCCGAGACGGGTGTCGGCCCAGACCATGTAGACCTCGCCGTCCGTCGCCGCCAGGGAGAAGTAGTCGCCGATGAAGGCGCCGCGCGGGAATCCGCGGAGCGAGTTCGACGCGAAGTCGGAGACGCGGGTGTCGGGGGCCGTGAAGTTCTGGCCGGGGATCGAGAACCCCCACGTCTTGCCCTGATCCTCCGAGCGGGAGTAGTAGATGTTGTAGCGGACCTCCTGCGGGTCGTCGCGCATGTCGGCCCACATGATGTGGACGACATCGCTCGGATCGACGTCGATCGAGGGGTAGAACTGCGGGCGGTTGGTCTTGTCGGTGTTGATCCGCTGCGACGCCTGCCAGGTGACGCCGCCGTCGAGCGAGCGCATCAGGTAGATGTCGCCGTCGTCGACCGGCTTGTCCTCCGGGAGGGCGGTCGTCGCGACGTAGATGTCGTTCTTGGGGCCGACCGCCAGCTGCGGGAAGGCCGTGCCCCAGGAGCGGAAGAAGGCGCTGCGCGTCTCGCCGTGCGGCTCGCGGAAGAGGCCGATCTGCTTCGGGTCGCTCCAGGTACGCCCGCCGTCGGTCGATTTGACGAACATGACCGTGTTGAAGCCCTGCTGGATGCCGTCGTTCGTCGTGTCCAGGTAGGTCGCGACGACGGAGCCGTCCTTCATCACCTTCGGCTGCGATCCCTGGACCGTGCGGTTCGCGTCCGATGTGGCAGTCCCCTTGTCCTGGAGCTGCTGGGCCAACGTGGCGGCTGGCGCCGTGTCGCCCGCTCCGCCCGGCTCGCTCGTCCCCTGGGCCTGAAGCACGGTCGGGCTGATCGCGACCGGGGCGCTCCAGGTCACGCCGCCGTCCTCCGAGTGGACGGACTTGATCGCCGTCTGCGTGAACGGGCTGGAGAGGAAGGCGACCTCGTCCGCGTAGACCAGCGTGTAGGTCGTGGCGAAGTCCGTATAGGTGAGGTAGATCGAATCTTTGGACGGGTCGTTGATGTTCGGGCCGACCGAGATCCACTCCTTGTCCAGGAACTCGGAGGTGAAGGTGCCGCGCTCCTTCCCTTTCGCGTCGACGTTGCTTTGGGTGGTGACCGTGCTGCGGGCGGCGGAGACGGCGTCGGTCCAGGTCAGCCCGCCGTCCGCCGACTTCGAGACGACCATGCTCGAGACCTCGGTCGCGGAGACGAGGCTGCCGAGGCGGAACTCCTGCTGCCCGAGCGAGATCGAGGACATGTAGAC
>JBPCRG010000546.1:0-8480 GCA_050997095.1 Thermomicrobiales bacterium
GCCATGCCGTCTTCTTACGTTCCCGCTGCGGTTTCCGGTTTGTCGTGATTCAGGGAGAGTATCTTGCCATGGCCGAGATGTCGGCAGGACGACGCGGCGGCGATGCCGGGACGATGCACCGAGAAGGAACCTTGAGGCGATGATCGACTTTCTGCTGCTGGGCACTGGCGCGATGATGCCGTTGCCCGACCGGTGGCTCTCCAGTCTGCTCGTGCGCAGCGGCAGGGATCTGATCCTGTTTGACTGCGGCGAAGGCACGCAGATCCCGTGGCGGACGCACCACTGGGGGTTCCGCAGCCTGAGTTCGATCTGCCTCACGCACTGGCACGCCGACCACGTGGCGGGGCTTCCGGGGTTGCTGCACACGGTCGCGAACGCGGGCAGGACCGAGCCGCTGCGCATCTTCGGCCCGGTCGAGACGGAGCGGGTCGTGGCGGGGCTGCGCGCGATCGCGCCCGATCTGCCCTTCGCGGTCGAGGTCGGCGAGCTGCGGGGCGGCGACCGTTTCACGCTGCCGGGCGCGCTTGGGGGCCGGGTGCTGGATGGCGACCACCGAGTGCCGTGTCTGCTCTATCGGGTCGATCTGGGGCGGGCGCCGCGCTTCCTCGTCGAGCGGGCGCGGGAGTTGGCGGTGCCGCAGAGCGATTGGGGACGGCTCCAGGCCGGCGGGACGGTCATGGTCGGGGGCTGCGCGATCACGTCGGCCGACGTGATGGGACCGGAGCGGCCGGGCGTCTCGTTCGGGTTGATCACGGACAGCCGTCCGGTCCCGGGCGCGGCGGGGTTCTTTCACGGGGTTGACCTGCTTGTCTCGGAAGGGACCTATGGAGACTCCGCGGATGGGTGGAAGGCGGTCCGGAACAAGCACATGACCTTCGCGGAGGCGGCCCAGATCGCGGCCGACGCACGGGCGAAGGCGTTGTGGCTCACCCATTTCAGCCCCGCGATGGCCCGCCCCGAGGACTTTCTGGCGGAAGCGACGGACCGATTCGCGAACACGACGGTCGGGACCGCCGGATTGACGACGACGCTGCGCTTCGCTGACGACTGATCGGGTGCATCCGCCGCGATCCGCTGTGACGGTTCTGAAAGGGAAGTCGTGCGTCCGCACCGGAGTTGACGGCGGGCAAGGGGCGTGAGCTTGTCCCGCTGCGCTGAAAATCCACGATGTCGTGCATCTTCGATCGACCTGTGAAACGACGACGAGATCTTTCGTGCCTCGGGATGACCCCCGTGAGTGTCATTCTGACGAAGGAAGAATCTCGTCGTGGTCCGGGGAACCTGACAGTTCTTGATGGCCTCGCGCGTGTTTGCAAAGCCGTCGCCGCCGGCGTCGGGTGGGGGCGGACACGGAAGTCCGCCGCCCGAGACGGTCCCCTCAACGGCGCTGCTTGAAGAGCGAAGCATCTTTGCAAACACGCCCCAAGGGTGAGCCCCGCAACGCGCTATGGACCGAAGGGATCGGGGGAGGCTCCGGCGGTGTAGGTGGCGGGGTCGGTGGAGAGGGAGGTTTGGACGAAGGCGACGATCTGCGTCATGTCGCCGGTGTAGACCCAGCGACCGTCGGGGGCGTAGCCTCCGACGAGCAGAGGCTGGGCAAGAGACGCGATCCGGATCAGCGGACGGTCGACCTGAAGGGCGACGCGGGCGAGCGACAGCTGTTGGTCGAGCGGGAAGCTGGTCTGGACCGATTTGCCCAGCGCCAGAATGACCTTGTCGGCATGCGTCACCGAGCGGACGCTCTTGCCTTGGTCGAAGAGCGCGAGCATGACTTGGAATTGGCGCTTGCGGCGCGCGTCGTCGCTGTCGAAATGGCGGGTGCGGACGTACTTCAGGGCGGTCGCGCCGTCCATGTGCTGCGGGCCCGCGGGGAACTTGACGACCTCGGTGCCGTAGTCCTCGGTCGGATAGGCGTCGTCCTCGATGGCGTATGGGACGTTGATGTCGAAGCCGCCCATCGCGTCGATCACGTCCTTGAACCCACCGAAGTCGATCAGCACGTAGCCGTCGATGGGGACGCCGAAGACGCTCTCGACCGTGTCACGGACTTTTCCGATGCCGGAGACCGGGTCGTTCGGCTTGGAGGTCACACCCCAGTTGTAGGAGCTGTTGATCTTGTCCGGCCCGACGTTCGGCACGTCGACGAGCAGGTCGCGCGGGACGCTGACGGCGGCGACCCGCTTGTTAACGAGGTCGACGTGGGCGAGGATCAGGACGTCGGCGTTCTGGTCGCCGCCGCCCTTGCGCCGGTCGACGCCGACGATCAGCACGTTGAGGTCCGTCTTGCCCTTCCAGACATCCGACTTCCCGGGGTCTCCGTTGTCGACGCCCGCCGAGATCACCTGACGCACGATGCTGAGATGGGAGGGGTCTTCGCCGCCGCTGTCGGCGACGGCGGTTTCCGCGGCCGCGGCCGGGGGCGTGGCGGGGGTCGCCGACGGGATCGCCGTCGCCGCGCGGGCGGACGCCGCCGGAGACGCGAGGACCGGCCTTTGGGCACTCCCCGGTGACGCCTCCATGATCGACGTGCCGTCGCCGCCGACCGGCGTGGCGCCCGCGGCCACGGCTCTCGGCGAGGCGCGATTCACGGGGGTTGCAACGCCCGACGACTTCTGCGTCGGCGTGAGCGCCATCGCGAGCCGCGGGCTTCGGGTCGGCAACGGAACGACCGCCGAATGCTCGGCGGTGATGATCGCGCCCACGACCCGCCAGCTTTGGAGACCGACCACGCTCAACGCCAGCAGGCCAAGCATGAGCGCCGAGACGAGGAATCGCCGTCGACGCCGACCATGCGGCGGCTCCACCGGACGGGCGCACGGCATTTGATCGACTCTCGAACTGCGTGACAATGGTCTTGGAACTACGGCGGCGTCCTTTCGAGACGGGGTGCGGTCGGCCGGCTCTTCGGTCGGTTCCGAAGCGGAACGCCCCGTCGGCGCGATGGCACGCCGAGACCATTGTACCGGCAGTGGGTGGTTCGTTCAAAAAAGGGGAGCCGAAATCAGGTCGATCGCCTTGGCATCGGAGTCGTCCTCCGCCGATCGGCCGAACGCATCCGACCGGACTCGGGAGGATCGTTCGGGATGGGCGGCGGAGGAGAGGTTGACGCGCCAGCCTGCTCGGACGAGTTGAGATGCCGGGTGATGGAGGTGGACGTGAACCCCCACCGAGGAACTGGCGGAGAACGATCGGCATCGCGTTCAGCCGTCGGCGCCCCCGCTTGGACGGTTCTTCTGATCGGCGGGCCGTCAGGGGTCGGGAAGACCATCGTCGCGGCCGAGGTTGGTCGTAGTTTGGGCGTGCCGTGGCTCCAGGTCGACGACCTCCGCCTCGGGATGGAACGCAGCGGCGTCGTCCATCCCGAGCGCACCGCGGACCTCCAGTACTTTGTTCGGACGCCAAACGTCTGGAGGCAGCCACCGGAGCGGCTGCGCGATGCGTTGATCGCGGTCGGCGAGGCACTTTTGCCCGCGATCGAGATCGTCGCGGCCAACTACGTGGACACGTCGGCCCCGATCGTGATCGAAGGCGACGCGATCCTGCCCTCTCTGCTTACCCTCCCGCTGCTGCGTCCGCGCGCCGCGGGGGGCTTGATCAGGGCGGTCTTCTTGACGGAATCCGACGAAAGCGTGCTGCTCGCCAACATGAAGGCGCGCGGTCGCGGTGTCGTCGGGACTGTTGAAGCGGACCTGCGCACGGAGGCGCGCGCGAAGTGGCTGCACGGCCGCTGGTTGGCTGCGGACGCCGCGCGCGCCGGATTGCCCGTCCTTGAATCGCGGCCATGGGCGACGCTGGCTGAGCGAATCATCGCTGCGACGGGATGAGGGCGTGTTTGCGGAGCTGACGTCGCCGACATGGGGTAGGGACGGTCTCCTCCGGGGCGCCGCCGACGAGCGGAGCACCTTTGCAATCAAGCTCCATCGCCGGAACGGTTCGCCAGCCCGCCTGTTGTGGATTGGTGGGGTGAGGACGGAGCTGAATTGAATACGGCCGTCAGAAAGGCGACCGTGGCGTGTCAGACGGGGCCGTCGTGCCAGCGGCTGTACTGGGGGGCGTAGTTGTGGGCACCGAGCGCGTCGAGGAGGGCGGCTTTCTCCGCGGGGCCGTTGATCGCGATGCAGAGCTCGACGACGCGCTCGCCCATGCGCGGGCGGGCGTCGTGGCGGTTGACGTCGACGTCGATGATGTTGATCCGCAGGGCGTTGATCGGCTCGAGCAGGCGCAGCAGCTCGCCGGGGCGGTCGGGGATCGGGATCCGGATCGTCATCAGATTGGGCACCGAGCGCTCGTAGAGGATCCGCCACGAGAAGCTGGGGTCGATGTTCGCGCCGCTGACGATGACGACGACGTCGTCGGCCGCTCCGAACGGTTCGATCGTGGCCGACCGGCCCTCCTGGATCGTGCGCAGGGCCGCGAGCACGATCGCGCCGGCGCCCTCGGCGACGACCTTGCTCCAGAGCAGCAGATCGGCGACGGCGGCGATCGTCTCGTGGTCGGCGACGGTGACGAAGGAGCGCGCGTCGAGGAGTTCGCGGGCGACGATGAAGGGGCGCAGTCCGGGCGCGCTGACCTTGATCCCGTCGGCGATCTCGGTGTCGGGCGGGCCCGGCAGGCGGACCGCTTCGCCGCGGTTCAACGAGCGGATCATGCTGTCGGCGCCGATCGCCTGCGCCCCGATGATCCGGACGTCGGCGCAGAGCGCGCGGGCCGCGATCGCCACTCCGGCGATCATGCCGCCGCCGCCGACGGGGGCGACGATCGCGCGCACGGTCGGCAGGTCGTCCACGATCTCGAGGCCGATCGTGCCTTGGCCCGCGATCGTGCGCCAGTCGTCGAAGGGCTCGATGAAGGGCCTGTCTGAGCGCTCGGCCTCGCGGTAGGCCGTCTCCCGGGCCTCGTCGAACGTGGCGCCGGTCTCCTCGATCGCGACGCCGTAGCTGCGGGTGTTCTCCTTCTTCACCGTCGGCGTTCCGCGCGGGACGAAGATCGTCGTCCGCTCCGCGATCCCGAATGCGCGGGCGGCGTAGGCGACGCCCTGCGCATGGTTGCCCGCGGACGCGGTGACCACGCCGCGGCCGCGCCGCTCGGGCGGGAGGTGCGCGATGGTGTTGAAGGCGCCGCGGATCTTGTACGACCCGGTTTTCTGGAGGCTTTCGAGTTTCAGCCAGACGCGGCAGCCGAACTGGCGGCTGAAGGAGTCGGCGTAGATCAGCGGCGTCTTCAGCGCGACCCGCTCCCGACGTCCGGGCAGATAGTCCTTCTCGCCGCTCAGAAGCGCGTGGGCGTCGCGGATGTCGTCGAGCGTGACGGGGATGTCGCCGGAGCGGGCCGGCGCGGTCACGTCCGCTCCTTGCGCGACTCGTCGCTGAGCGATTTGGTCCGCTCGTAGGCGGCGTAGACCGCGCGCGAGTAGACGGTGCGCAGGCCGCCCTTCTCCATCTGGTAGATCGCCGCGGCGGAGGTTCCGCCGGGGGAGGTGACCATGTTGCGCAGCTCGGCCATGTGCTTCTTCGAGTCGCGGGCGAACGCGACCGAGCCGGAGACCGTCTGGAGCACGATCTGCTCCGCGATTCGGCGCGGAAAGCCCATGTGCACCCCGGCGTCGATCAGCGCCTCCATCATCAGGAAGACGTAGGTGGGACCCGTGCCCGAGAGCGCGGTCGCCATGTCGACGTATTTCTCCTCCTCGACGAAGAGCTCCTGACCCAGCGCGCCGAGCACCGTCCGGATCTTCTCGCGCTGACCGGCCTCGACCTCGGCGGTCGCGGTCCAGACCATCATGCCCTCGCCGATCTGGGCGGGCGTGTTGGGCATCACGCGCACGATCGCGTCGTGGCCGAGCCCGGCGCCGAGGTGCGCGATGTCGGCGCCGGCGACGATCGAGATCGCGACCTGACGCGGCTCGAGGCGGCCGTGAAGCTGCCTCATCACCCCGGAGAGGGCCTGCGGCTTCACGGTCAGGAAGACCAGATCGGCGTCGCGGACGGCGTCGCGGTTCGCCTCCACGGTCGCGATGCCATGGGCCGAGCGCAGCTTCGCGGCGCGGTCCTCCCGCGGATGGCTGGCGACGATCTGGCCCGGCGCGACGAGGCCGCGGTTGAGCAGGCCGGCGATCATCGCCTCCGCCATCACGCCCGCGCCGACGAAGGCCAGACGCGTGCCGTCGAGCGCGCCGCCGCCCGCGTTCGCTCCTGAAATGTCGTCGCCCGACGTCGCATCGCGATCCGGCACGTCTGTCCTCCCTGCATACGTTCTGCCCTGGCCATTGTAATCACGGGGAGTGGGCCGATGGCGCGGGTCGTGCCTGAAGACCACAATGAAGCGGCGAAACACCGCATGCGCAACGGAAAGCGAGAACGCTCTTGGCGAATCGATTGGCGACGGAGAGCAGCCCGTACCTGCTTCAGCACAAAGACAATCCGGTGGACTGGTTTCCGTGGGGCGACGAGGCGCTGGCGAAGGCCCGGGCCGAAGACAAGCCGCTGCTGGTCAGCATCGGCTATTCGGCCTGCCACTGGTGCCACGTGATGGCGCACGAGTCGTTCGAGGATCCCGCGACCGCGGCGCTGATGAACGAGCGCTTCGTCAACGTCAAGGTCGATCGGGAGGAGCGCCCCGACCTCGACTCGATCTACATGACGGCCGTCCATGCGATGACCGGGCAGGGCGGCTGGCCGCTCAACTTCTTCGCGACCGCCGACGGATCGCCGGTCTACGGCGGCACCTATTGGCCGCCGCAGGATCGGCAGGGGATGCCCGCCTTCCAGAAGGTGCTGCTCGCCGTCAGCGACGCCTACCGCGACCAGCGTGAGGATCTGCTCCAGAACGCCGACCAGATCCGCTCGCTCGTCCGCCAGTCGATGGTCGCCAACCGGAACACCGGGACGCTGCAGACCGACATTTTGGAGACGGCGGCGACGGGGCTCGGCCGCCTCTTCGACGGCGGGAACGGCGGATTCGGCAGCGCGCCGAAGTTCCCCCAGCCTTCGGTGCTCGAATTTCTGCTGCGCCGCCACCGCTCGGCCGGCGATGAGCGGGCCGCGAAGATGGTCCGGCTGACGCTCGACAAGATGGCGGCGGGGGGCGTCTACGACCAGGTCGGAGGCGGGTTCCACCGGTACGCCGTCGATGCGGTCTGGCTCGTGCCGCACTTCGAGAAGATGCTCTACGACAACGCGCAGCTGGCCCGCCTCTACACGGACGCCCATCGGTCGTTCGGCGACGAGGCCTACCGCCGGATCGCGACCGAGACGCTCGACTACGTGCTGCGGGAAATGACCGACCCGGACGGCGGCTTCTACTCCACGCAGGACGCGGACAGCGAGGGCGAGGAGGGGACCTTCTACGTCTGGACTCCTGCCGAGATCGACGAGATCGCCGGGCCGGAGGACGGTCCGATCGTCCGCCTCCACTGGGCGGTGTCGACGGGGGGCAACTTCGAGGGCCGGAACATCCTGAGCGTGCCCCGGACGGCCGAGACGATCGCCGGAGAGGCGGGCGTCTCGGTCGAGGAGCTTCGCGCCGCGGTCGCGCGGGCGAAGGCCAAGCTGTACGCCGCCCGGGAGACGCGCGTCCATCCCGGCCGGGACGAGAAGGTGCTTTCCGGCTGGAACGGGATGATGATGCGCGCCTTCGCCGAGGCGTCGCGGGCGTTCGACCGCGCCGACTACCGGGATGCCGCGGTCGCCAACGCCCGGCTCGTCAAGGACCGGATGCGCTCCGGCGGGAAGCTGCTGCACAGCTTCAAGGACGGGGAGGCCAGGATCGGCGGGTTTCTGGAGGACTACGCCAACGTGATCGACGGCTTGATCGCCGTCTACGAGGCGACGTTCGACCGCCGATGGTTCAACGACGCCGTGGCGCTGGCCTGGACGATGGTGGTCGAGTTCGCGGATCGGGACGGTGCGGCGTTCTACGACACCGCGGAGAGCGCGGAGCAGTTGATCAGCCGGCCGCGCGATCTGCACGACGGCGCGACCCCGGCGGGGAACAGCGTCGCCGCGTCGGTCCTGCTGCGGCTGGGCCGGTTCACGGGCAACGGCGAGTTCGAGCGTCTGGCGTTGGAGACCCTGCAGATGATGGCCCGCCCGATGGCGGAGCAGCCGATCGGGTTCGGCCGCTTCCTCTCCGGCGTCGAGGCCCACCTCGCCACCCCGCGCGAGGTCGCGGTCGCAGGCCGCCGGGGAGATGCGCAGGTCGATTCGCTGGCGGGCGCGGTCTACGCGCGCTTCGAGCCGAACACGATCCTCGGGCTCGCCGACCCCGACGACGAGGACGCCGCGTCCGCGATGCCGTTCCTCGCGCAGCGCCCGATGCAGGGCGGAAGCGCGACCGCGTACCTCTGCGAGCGCAACACCTGCCTGCCGCCGGTGCACGAGCCCGTGGAGCTCCTGATCCAACTGGAGCAGGGGACCGGGATCGAGTGGCAGGAGTTCTAGGAGGACGAGCCCCCTCGGGCGTGTTTGCAAAAGAGGGCCGGA
>JBPCRG010000547.1:0-4856 GCA_050997095.1 Thermomicrobiales bacterium
TCCGGCCCTCCCTTCGTCGTGTGTCCGCCTCGGTTGAACCCTGACGAAGGAACCTATGCCCCGACGGGCGCTCCGGCGGCAAGATCGGAGAAGGAGACCGACGTCGCGTTCTCCTCGGCGTAGCGCAGATCCCAGGTCGTGGTGAAGAGGATCGCCTGACGTCCGTAGCGGTCCTCGGCGCGGGTGCGGCCCCGGCCGAGTCCGATCGCCGCGATCTCGTCCGCGTCGCCCTCGACCCATCGGGCGGAGCCGTAGGAGAGCGGCTCCAGAACGGTTTCGACGCTGTACTCCGATTCGAGCCGAAACCGGACCACATCGAACTGGAGGGCGCCGACCGCGGCCAGAATCGGCTCCCGGCGTCCGCTGGCGACCGGATAGAAGAGCTGGATCGCGCCCTCCTCCTCGATCTGGGTCAGTCCCTTCAGGAACTGCTTGTACCGGTCGGTCTGGGTCGCCCGAAGCTGGGCGAAGTGTTCCGGCTGGAATCGCGGCATCGCCGGGAACGAGCCGATGTCCGTCTCGCTCACGGTGTCGCCGATCGCGAACAGTCCGGGGTTGATCAAGCCGACCACGTCGCCCGCGACCGCCTCGTCCAGAACCTCGCGGTCCTGCCCGAAGAGCCGGAGGGGAGGCGCCAGCTTCACGCGCCGCCGCAGGCGGGGGTGCCAGACCTCGATCTCGCGGGCGAACCTGCCCGAGCAGACCCGCAGGAACGCGACCCGGTCGCGATGCCGGGGGTCCATATTCGCCTGGATCTTGAAGACGAATCCGGAGAATTGGGGGTCCGTCGGCTCGACGACCCGCTGGTCGGTCGAACGGGGAACGGGCGAGGGCGCGTACTCCACGAAATTGGTCAGGAACAGCTCGACTCCGAAGTTGGTCAGGGCGCTGCCGAAACTGACCGGGGTGAGGTCCCCGGCGAGGACGGCGTCGAGGTCGAACCCGGTCCCCGCCATCTGCAGCAGCTCCACGTCCTCGCGCAGCGTGGCCGCCTGGCGCGCACCGATCAGCGAGTCGAGCGCGGGATCGTCGAGCGCGGAGATCCGGACCGGCGCCCGCTTCGCCCCGTGCTCGGTGCGCTGGAAGAGGTGGACCATCCTGGCGCGGAGATCGAAGATGCCCCGGAAATCCGGGCCGTCCCCGATCGGCCAGTTCAACGGAAAGGTCTTCATCTCCAGCGTGCGCTCGATCTCGTCCAGCAGCTCCAGCGGATGCCGGCTGGGCCGGTCCATCTTGTTGATGAACGTGAAGATCGGCGTGCGCCGCAACCGGCAGACCTCGAAGAGCTTCAGCGTCTGCGGCTCGATCCCCCGCGCGCCGTCGAGCACCATCACGGCGCTATCGACGGCGGTGAGGGTGCGGTACGTGTCCTCGGAGAAATCCTGATGGCCCGGGGTGTCGAGCAGGTTGATCTGGTGGCCGCGATACGGGAAGGCGAGCACGGTCGAGGAGATCGAGATGCCCCGCTCCTGCTCCAGCGCCATCCAGTCGGAGGCGGCGTGGCGCTGCGTCTTGCGGGCGCTGACCGATCCGGCGAGCTGGACGGCTCCTCCGTAGAGCAGCAGCTTCTCCGTCAGCGTCGTATTGCCCGCGTCCGGATGCGAGATGATCGCGAACGTGCGCCGGCGGGCCGTCTCGGCCCCGAGCGCCGCTTCGGCGGCGTCGGAGGCGACGGCGGATTTCTGTTCGATGAGGCTCGTCGCTGTCTCCATGGGGGCTTTCCTGACTCTACGCCCGGCGGGGCGGAATCGCGGTGCGTCGGACCGGGCGCGCCAAACGGGCGCGAGGGCCGACGAACGGGGAGCGCTCCGCCGCGGGGGCGGGCAGGCGGCGGACGAAGGAACGGGCTGCCGCGGCGTCCGGATCAGGGCGCGGCTACACGGGGGCGTCCAGCTCGGGCTCGACGATGGGTTTGAGGTAGATCAGGAACTCGTTGAGGCCGACCTTCAGCACCCGGTTCACGTGGTAGCGCGTCTGGTGGGCGGAGTCCTTGTAGACGCCGCCCGCGCGGAACCGGCCCAGCCGCATCTCGCGGGAGCTCCGGGCGATCAGCTCGTAGGTGATCTTGCCGCAGCTGTGGCAGGTGAAATACTGGTCGACCTCGTCGGTCGGCCCGGTGTACCCGCGCTGGACCAGCGAGGTCTGGGCGCTGCCGCACCACGGACAGCGCCGTTCGGTCTGGGTTGCATGGATGGCCGCCATCGGCGTCCGGCCTTTCTCCTGATCGGCGTTCTGATGCGCGCGCTTTCACAAGTCGAAAGTGTACCGTAGTCCCCGCCGGGCGCGCAGGTCGGCGGCGGTCCGGCGGAGCCCACGCCCCGGCCCGCCTTCGGGCGTCCAGAGCCCTTGGCGGCGATCCGCACGTCCGCACGGGCCGGGGCATAATGGACGCATCACGGCGGAGTTTCGCCACTATCGCGACCGCGCGCCCATCCGCCGCACCCACCGGAGGCAGCCACCGTGGCGACATCGCAATCTCCCCAGGACGAGAAGCCGGCCGTCTCCCGCCGGGTCGAGCAGACGCTCGAAGGGCGGACGCTGGTGATCGCGTCGAACCGCGGCCCGGTCACCTTCACCGACGAGGGCAACGGCCGCTTCTCGTCCCGCAAAGGCAGCGGCGGCGTAGTCACCGCCGTCAGCGCGATCGCCAAGGAGCGCCAGCCGATCTGGGTCGCCTGCGCGATGACCGACGGCGACCGGCTTCGGGCCGAGCTCGCGCGGAGGAACGGCGAGGTGCTGATCTCGCCGCCCGGAGAGCGGCCCGACTTCCGCATCCGCTTCGTCGTCCCGGAGCCCGCGGCCTACCACCAGTACTACAACGTGATCAGCAACCCGCTGCTCTGGTTCCTCCAGCATTACCTGTGGGACACCCCCCGCTCCCCCGACATCACGGTCGAGACCTGGACGGCCTGGAACGACGGCTACGCGCTGGTCAACCGCCTCTTCGCCGAGGAGATCATCGCGGTCTGCGACGAATGTCCGGACGAGCCGATCATCATGGTCCAGGACTACCACCTCTATCTCTGCCCCGGCTTCATCCGCGAGCGCCGCCCGAACGCGATCATCCAGCAGTTCGTGCACATCCCCTGGCCCGACCCGGACTACTGGCGGCTGCTCCCGAAGAAGATCCGCCGGGAGATCTGCGAGGGCATGCTCGGCAATGACGTGATCGGGTTCCAGACCCGCGACCACGGCCGCAGCTTCATGTACACCTGCGAGGCCTACGTCCCCGGCGCCCAGATCGACTACGTGGGCCGCGGGATCATCTGGAACGGCCGCCGGATCGAGGTCCGCGACTATCCGATCTCGATCGACGTCGAGGCGGTGCGCCGCGCCGCGCACAGCAAAGAGGCGCGGACGCATGACCGGTATCTTCCAAACTACCTGAACGAGTTCACGGTGCTGCGGGTCGACCGGGCCGAGCCGAGCAAGAACATCGTGCGCGGCTTCACCGCGTTCGGCCGCTTCCTGGAGAAGCATCCGGAGTTCCTCGGCCGCGTCAACTTCATGGCGATCCTCGTGCCCTCCCGGATGGAGGTCACGGAATATCAGAATTATCTCGACGACGTCAGCGCGGTCGTCGGCCGGATCAACGCCCACTACGCGAACGTGGAGACCGGATGGCAGCCGATCCACATGATCCTGGGCGAGAACTACCCGCGGGCGCTCGCCGCGATGCGCTGGTACGACGTGCTTCTGGTCAACTCGATCATCGACGGCATGAATCTGGTCGCGAAGGAGGGCTGCCTGCTCAACGAGCGCAACGGCGTGCTGATCCTCTCCGAGGGCGCGGGCGCCGCGGTCCAGCTCGACGAGGACGCGCTGATGATCGCCCCGACCGACGTCGAGGGCACCGCGGACGCGATCCACCGCGCCCTGACGATGCCGCTCGACGAGCGCCGGCGGCGGTCGGAGAATCTGCGGCGCACCGTCGAAAGCGACGACGTCGCCAAGTGGTTCCGCGAGCAGCTCTGGGACATCGTCCGCTACGCGATCGAGGGCGACCGCGAACCGGGAGCCGTCCTGCCGGACGGGTCGACCGCGAAAAGCGGCGTCGCCAGCTCGTCCGAGTTCGCCCCGCGGATCCAGGTGGTCGTCTCGGCCGTCAAGCCGGGTGGGTGACCGATCCTCGGCGCTCTAGCGTCGGCGAGCACCCTCAGCCATCCTTGAACTCTGTGTACGTACACTCTAGAATGAGATCATCGGTCGATGTCGGCAATGTGGAGACCGTCGGGGAGAACGACATCGTCACCACCGGTCCATGCGACGGAGGATCTCCGGTTGAATCTTGACGAATCGCCGTCCCCCATGCCGGTGGAACCCGCGATCGCGGACTCAGTGACCGCGGCGATGGAGCCCAGGCGGATCGGTCGCCGGGCCTTCATGGTCGGGGCGGCGGCCGCCACGCTCCCCATCTTCGCGTTGACCGGGGTGCTCGATCGCGGCCGGGACGGCGCCGCGACGAACCAGGCGGATCCGCCCGCGTCGCCGCAAGCCGCCACTCCCGCCGCATCGCCCCGGGCGGGCGCATCGCCCTTCGCCACCCTTGGCGCCACCCCGGAACCGGTCGCGACGATCGGCCGGCTTCGCGTGTTCGACGACCAGCGACCCGCCTACAGCGGGCAGCGAGTGGACGGCGGCGCGCTGTCTCTGCCGATCGCGACTGCCGACAACAGCCAGTTCAATCCCGCCGCCTTCGGCCAGGATTTCCAGATCATGTCGAGCTATCTCGATCCGCTGATCCGGATCGACGACGTGAGCATGGAGCCGAGGACGGGGCTCGCGACTTCCTGGAAGGTGGGCGACGACGGCAAGAGCGTGACGTACGCCCTGCGCACCGACGTCAAATGGCACGA
>JBPCRG010000564.1:0-3857 GCA_050997095.1 Thermomicrobiales bacterium
AGGTCCAGCGCTTCGATCAGGGCGAAGAATTCGCCCAGCTCCGTCGCGCCGGCAAGATTCAGAGACGGCCGCCGCATCCGGCCGCCGATCTCCTCGGCCAACCCCTGCTCGCCCGCGCCGCCGGTGAGGACGATGCGGGCCCCTTGGTCCTCCGCCAGCGCGTCCCCGATCGCCGCGAAGCGGGCCGCGGGCCAACGTCGGGCCGGGTCCTTCGCCCCACCATGGAGCGCGACGACCGGGCCTCCGGTCTCGGGCAGGGCGGCGAGCGCCTCGACGACGCGGGCGCGCTCGTGCTCGCGGACCGCGATCCCGATCCCGGTCCCTCCGGTTTGCGCGCCCAACGCGCCGACCAGCCGCAGCCAGCGGCGGATCTCGTGCTCGTCTTCCCGCCACGGCAGCGTCCGGGTGTGGCGACGGTCATCGTCGGTCCGGGCAACGTCATGGGTGATCGGCCGGACCGACGACGGTTCTCGCGTCGCTCGAAGAGATTCCTCGACTCCGGCTGCGGGCTCCGCCCGGAATGACGCGATGTCTCCGCCTCCGGGCTCCGCACGGAATGACGGGGTGGGGCGCGGGGTCATCGCCGACGACGGCGCCGATTGATCCTGCGCAGAGCGCTCGATCGCGTAGCCGAGGGTCGTCGCCGCTCCGAAGTCGGCGACGATCCCGTTCGTGACGCCGCCGCTGCCGTGCATCTGGATCGCGAGATCGTACCGCTGGTCGCGGACGGCGACGAGGAACGCTTCGCCGTCCGCGTCAGCCCTCGGCGATTCGGGCAGTCCGGGATGCCCGGGATATGGCAGGAATCGGTCCACGGCGGGAATGCGCCCGGCGAGATCCGCGGCCCACGGCAGCGCGATCAGCGTCAGCTCCGCCTCGGGGAAGCGGCGCTTGACCGCGTCGATCGCGGGGACCGCGCAGAGCAGATCGCCGAGAAAAAGCGCCCGGAAGATCGCGATCCGTTTCGGTGGCGAAGTTGTCCACGGAGGAGCCGTCATGACGCGGCCTCGCGTGCCATCGCCCCGACCGTTGCGGTGGACCGCTCGGCGCCGAGCAGATCAAACACCTCGCCGGCAACGGTCTCCGGTTCGACATCGAGGCACGGCTTGCCGATCGGGCAGTCGATCAGGTAGCAGGGGTGGCACGGCGTCTCCACCCGCAGCAGCCGGTGGGGCGCATGCCGCGGACGCCACTGCGATTCGAGGTCGGTGCCCGAGAAGAGGCAGGCGACGGGCGTCCCGGCCGCGTCGGCCAGATGCAGCGGTAGGGTGTTTCCGCAGACCACGACCGCCGCCATCTCCACCAGCGCGGCCAGCTCCGGCAGCGTCGTTTCGCCCGCGAGCGCCGGGACCGAGCCTCCGCCCGAGACCGTGGCCAAGTCCGCCGCCTCCCGCGCCGAGCCGGTCGCAAGCACGGGCAGACCCTGAGCCGTGAGCAGCGCGGCCACCCGGGCGAACCGGTCCGCCGGGTAGCGCCGCGCCGACGCGCTCGCCCCCGGGTGGAGCAGCGCGAAGGGCGCGTCGCGCGCGATCCCGACCCGGCGCAGATGCCAGGCGGCGGCGTCCCGCGCATCGTCCGGGACGGAGAGGCGGAGCGCCCTGTCCGCCGTCGCGAAGCCCAGCCGCTCGACGAGCCGAAGGTTGCGCTCCGCCTGATGGAGGTCGTCGCCGCCGCTCGCGAACTCGTCGGTCAGGGTGGCTCCGCCGAATTCCTTCGACTCCCCGGCTCGCAGCGGCACACCCGCCAGGTAGCAGACGTAGCCCGGCACGTGGGGGTTCTGCCGGAATGACGTGAAGACGATCGCGCCGTCGAACCCGCGCTCCGCGATCGAGTCGATCAGCTCGCGATCCCGGGCCGGATCGGCGCTCGACCGGCCGAGGTCCTGCCAGACGGGCCGCCAGACCATGACGTCGTCGACGGCCGGGAGCAGGGGGGCCACCGCGGCCCCGGCCGACGTCGCGAGCAGCGTCAGATGGACCCCGGGGGAGGTCTCTTTGATCGCGCGCAGGGCGGGGCCGAGCATCACGAGGTCGCCGGCGTTGTCGAGCCGGATCGCGAGCAGCCGCTTCGCCGCCAGCCAGCCGCTCATCGCCGGCCGCCGGGAGCGGAGGCGCCGACGAACGCGTCGGCGCCCTGCCGCGCGGCCCCCGCCGTCCTCGCGACCAGGGGATGGAGGAGGTCGCGCGCGGCGTCGACCACCTCGTCGACCGTCACCAGCCGCAGGCATTCCTGATCGAACGGGCAGACGCGCGCGTAGCAGATCCGGCAGGGCACGTCGTGGTTCAGGACGCGGTGGGGCGTGCGCCACGGCCCCCACTGCCCGGGCGGATTCGTGAGCGCGAAGAGGGCGACGACGGGCGTCTCGAGCGCCGCCGCGAAGTGCATCGGGCCGGTGTTGTTGGTCACGACCAGATCGGCCCGCTCGACGAGCGCGCACAGCTCGGGGAACGCGAGGGCGTCCGCGACGTCGTGCACGTGCCGCCGGGCGGCCGCCGAGAGCCGCGCCGCGATCCCGGCGACGAGCGCGCGCTCCGATCCCGAGCCGGTCAGCGCGACCGTGACGCCCATCTCCGTGGCCATTCGCTCCACGACCTCGGCGTACCGCTCCGCCGGGTAGGTCCGCGCGGGCATGCTGCATCCCGGATGGACCACGACCAGCGGCCGGTCGGGATCGCCAAGACTGGCGTCCGTCCATTCCCGGCGCATGAGCCCGGCGGCGCGGCGCGCCTCCTCCGGGACGTGCAGCACGAGGCGGGTGTCATCGGGAGGAATGCCGACCGCGCCGACGAGACCGAGACCGCGCTCCACCTCGTGCATCAGGCTATCGGGATGTTTGTGCCGCGTGGTCAGCAGCGATCCCGGGCCGTCGATCGACGCCGCGAGGCGCAGGGGGATGTCCGCCAGGTAGCAGGCATAGGCGGCCGGGAGCGGGCTCTGACGGAACGAGGTGAAGATGACCGCGGCGTCGAATTCCCCGGCCCGGATCCGCTCGATCATCGCCCGCTCCCGCGCGCTGTCGTGGGGGAGCGTCCGCCACGGATCGACCCAGGGCGCCTCGAAGACGATCACGTCGTCAATGTCGCGGTTGAGCCTCCCGACCTGGGCTCCGACGGGGCTGGCGAGCAGGCTAATCCGGGCATCGGGCAGCGCGGCCTTAACCGCGCGGATCGCCGGGGTCGTCACCAGCACGTCGCCCAGGTTGTCGAGGCGGACCGCGAGGATGCGGCGCGCCCGCGCCCAGGCCGGATCGACCGCGGTCACGAGACGGCCTCGATCGCCCCGTCCGCGGCCAGCGTCACGATCTTCCGGATCACGTTGGTCGTGCTGCGGCCGTCGACCAGCGACAGGATCTCGATCCGCGCGCCGACCTCGCGGGCGGCGTCCGCCTCCGGCAGCGTCTCCGGCGTGTAGTCCCCGCCTTTGACGTGGACGTGCGGGCGCAGCGCCCGGATCAGCTCGGCCGGATCGTCCTCCTCGAAGATGATCGCGTGGTCGACCGACTCCAGCGCGGCGACGAGGGCGAGCCGGTCCCGCTCGTGGTTGATCGGCCGGGCGTTCCCCTTCAGGCGGCGGGTGCTGGCGTCGCTGTTGATGCCCACGACCAGGACGTCGCCGAGCGCCTTCGCCCGACGCAGGATCTGGACGTGTCCGGCGTGCAGGATGTCGAAGACCCCGTTCGTGAAGACGACCCGCTGGCCGCCGAAGCGCGCCGCGTCGACGACCGCGGCCAGCGTCTTCAGCGACTGGATCGGGGACTGGCCGTCGAGGCTGACGCGGCGGAGCAGCTCACGATGCTCGACCACCGCGGTCCGCCGCTTCGTGACCGCGATCCCGGCGGCGTCGATCCCGATCTGGGC
>JBPCRG010000572.1:0-3248 GCA_050997095.1 Thermomicrobiales bacterium
GTGTTGGGCCGAAAGGCGTCAAGCGCCGTCTCCGAACGTTCGCAGACACGCGCGGCTGTGCTACGATGCAATCCCCGCTCTGCCTCTCATCCCGTCAATGATGGGGCAAGCGAACTAAAGAATCTCAGCGATTCGGATGATAGGGACGGGGGCAGGGGGGGGCGGATGTCTGCGAACAAGCTGTACTACGGCGACAACCTCGACATCCTGTGTCACCACATCCCCACCGCCTCGGTCGATCTGGTCTACCTCGACCCGCCGTTCAACTCGAACCGCGACTACAACGTCTTGTTCAAAGAGAAGAGCGGGAAGGAGTCGCCTGCCCAAATCGAAGCGTTCACGGACACCTGGGTGTGGGACCTCAGCGCGAAGCGCACCTACAACGACTTGCTCAGGGACGCGCCGGCCAATGTCGCCAAGACGGTCGCCGCGTTGAAGGACTTCGTTGGCGACAACGACATGATGGCGTATCTCGTGATGATGGCGGCGCGGCTGGTCGAACTGCATCGCGTCCTCAAACCGACCGGGAGTCTCTACCTCCATTGTGACCCCACGGCGAGCCACTATTTGAAGATTGTGCTTGACGCGGTGTTCGGCACCGTCAATTTCCTGAGTGATGTGACCTGGAAGCGCACAGGAACGCATTCCTCGGCGAAGCGCTGGGGGCCGGTCCACGATGTGCTACTCGTCTACGCCAAAGACCAGGGTTTCCAGACTTGGAACAGGCCGTATCGACCGTTCACTGACGACCACTTGAAGCGGCACTATCGCATGCAGGGTGGCGACGGGCGCAGTTTCGACCTCGGCGAGCTAACGGCGCCCGGGACGCGGAACGGACGGAGCGGGGCGATATGGCGTGGGTTTGATGTGACTGGCATTGGTCGCCACTGGATGACAACCGTTGAAAACCGCGAAGTGATGGCCGACGAGGGCAAAATTCACTTCCCGAAAGACGGAGGTTGGCCACGCCTCATTCGGTATCAAGACGAGTCGAAGGGAAGCGCCATAGGTGATGTTTGGGATGACATTCCGCCGATCAATATGAAAGCAAAAGAACGCCTCGGCTAACCCACGCAGAAGCCGCTCGCGCTGCTAGAGCGGATCATCGCGGCCAGCTCGAACCCCGGCGACGTCGTGCTCGACCCATTCTGCGGCTGCGGCACGGCGGTCGTCGCGGCGGAGAAGCTCGGGCGTCACTGGATCGGGATCGACGTCACCCACCTATCGATCGCACTGATGAAGTACCGGCTTGCCGAATCGTTCCCCGGCATCGAGTTCGACGTGCGTGGCGAGCCTGCAGACGTCGGCAGTGCTCGGTTGCTTGCCGAGTCCGATCGCTACCAGTTCCAGTGGTGGGCGCAATCGCTGGTGCGGGCAAAGCCGGACGGCAAGGAGAAGAAGGGGGCGGACCGTGGCATCGACGGGGTGATCACCTTCGTCGACGACCACACAGGCCGACTCAAACGCTGCATTGTTCAGGTCAAAAGCGGCCATGTCCAGCGCTCGGTCATCGGCGAATTGCGCGGAACCATGGAGCGCGAGAACGCCGAGATGGGCATTCTTGTGACGCTCGACCCCTCCACGGCACCAATGCGCAGAGAAGCCGCCGAGGCAGGCTTTTACCACTCCGAAGGCTGGGGCCGGGACTATCCGCGCATCCAGATCGCGACCATCGAAGAACTGTTGGCGGAACGCCTGCCCGCGATCCCGTACGGCGTGATGACGTTCACCAAGGCGGGGCGCATAACGGTCGATGCGGTCGAGCGGCAGGCCGGCCTCGCCGCCTTCGCCCACGACGCGGCCACGGAACGGTCGGCACGAATCCCCTGAGTTCAAACTGACCCACTACCCGAAAATGGCACGGACGGCGACGACGGATCGGTGGGCGAAGGCGCTAGCACGGGCGACGGAGCGGGGCGTGCAGGTGCGGCAGTTGGCCACTTCCGGCGTCTGGGTCGCGACCCGCGGAACGGATTCCACGGTCGCCTACGTCGTCACGGTCGCGGGGTGTGAGTGCCGGGCGGCGTCCGAGGGCGATCCGGTCTGCTGCCACCGGGTGATGCAGCGGAATCGGCTCGGGATGGTGGACCGGCCGGAGCCGACGCCACCCGCGATGCCGGCCGCCGTGCTCCCGATCTCGCGGCCCGTCTGCCCCGACTGCCGGGGCGACGGCTACCTCCGCAGGCAGAGCGCGACGTTCGCCGGCATCACCTTCCGGGCGACGTGTCGAGGGCGCGGCGGGAACGGGGAGGGACGCCGGGCGGCCTGATCGCGGGAATGGTACCTTCAGAGAATCAGGGTATTCAGGGAATCTCGCGAGTTGTTGGCGTCAATGGCCCGGTCACACGCCTAGACTCGCGTAACCAGGGAACGCGATCAATGCGGCGCCGCGTCGAAACCCTAGCCCTCGCCGTTATTCCGTCGGACCATGCCCGGCAACAAGAACAAGTCGATTAGCCACCAGATGCCGAGACCGCCGATGGTGAGGGTTTGGAGAACGGCGGTACCAAACCGCCCCATGTAGTACCGGTGGCCACCGATCAGGCCGAGCAGGAGCCAGAACACGTACGCAAGCCCGAGCGATTTCCGGGAGCCCGGAGCTACTGTCGAGGCTTGGCCGGGAGCAGGAGGCAGCCCGAGGGACCGAGGCACCGCCTGACGCCGCAGCCGGTGGGAATACCAATACTGGCCGCGCGTCTCTTGCGGCTGCCAGCCGTCCCTCACCAGGGCCGAGACGAGGGCACCGAGCGCGGCGTCGGCTCCGCGAACCTCCGAGCGGGCACTTGGATTCTCGAACGCGGTGGTGTAGTCCACCTTGAACGACGGAGAGGCGACGGCGCGGTAGCGTCCTACCGGACCCACTGCGTCACCGACGAACCGTACGGTCGAGCTAAAGAACCCGCGCGTGACTTCCTCGCGGATGATCTCGCATGTCTCCCAAGCGGCCGGAGGCGCGACTGTCTGGTCCAGTGTGTCCGTTACTGCCGCCGACCGTGGCGCCCCACACCGAGGACAAACTGTCGCCTCTGGGGGCATCTCCGCCCCACAAGTAGTGCAGTCCATTTTCGTCTCCCTTGACGCGAGTCATGCGGAATCCCGACCGGTTCCAGCGGCGGGCGGCCAGCCGAAGACTATAGTTCGTACGCCTATTGAACGTCGAGGCAATCATTCTGCGGCATGGAGACCCTCGGTGCCCGCCTAGTCCTCCCAGTGCGGCCAGCCGTAGACCATGATGCCGCCCTCTGGGG
>JBPCRG010000604.1:0-4204 GCA_050997095.1 Thermomicrobiales bacterium
GCCGGCAAGTCGACCCTGATGAAGATGCTGGCGGGCGTCCATCAGCCGGACCACGGCTCGATCCATCTTCGCGGCGAGGCGGTGCGGATCTCGGACCCGCTCGAGGCGCGGCGGCTGGGGGTCAGCATCGTCTTCCAGGAGCTGAATCTCTTTCCCCATCTGACGGTGGCCGCGAACGTCTTCGCGAACCGTGAGGAGACGATCTCCGGAGGGTGGTTGAACGACCGCTCGATGAACGAGGCGACCAGCGAGATTCTGGCGCAGATGCGGGTCGGACTGCGGCCGGAGCAGAAGGTGGGGTCGCTCTCGGTCGGCGAGAAGCAGCTGGTGGAGATCGCCCGCACGCTGCAGCAGCGGTCGGACATCATCATCATGGACGAGCCGAACTCCGCGCTCAACGCCAACGAGTCGCAGCGCCTGTTCGAACTGCTGCGGCGGCTTCGGGACAACGGGCTGACTGTGATCTACGTCTCGCATCGGCTTGAGGAGGTCTTCGCGATCGCGGACCGCATCTCGGTGATCCGCGACGGCCGATTCCAGGGAACGTGGAACATCGGGGAGACGACGATCCCGAACATCATCGCGGCGATGATCGGCCATTCGCTCGAGGAAGCATTTCCGCCCCGCGGCGTCGTGCCGGTCGAGGCGCCGACGGTGATGACGGTGGCGGGACTGCGGAAGGGCGAGACGCTGGGGCCGGTGGACTTCTCCCTGCGGGCGGGGGAGATCGTGGGGTTCGCGGGGCTCGAGGGGTCCGGCGTCGACGACGTGTTCGCGATCCTCTTCGGGCTGGAGCGCCCGACGGCGGGCGAGGTCCATTATGCGGACGGATCGGCCCGGCCGCGCAGTCCGTTCCAGGCGATCAAGCAGGGCCTGGCCCTGATCCCGGCGAACCGCCGCGACGAGGGCCTGATGACCAACTGGTCGATCCGGCAGAACACCAGCCTCGCGATTCTGGACCGTCTGCTGGACGCCATGGGTCTGGTCGACCGGAAGAAGGAGCGGGGGCTCGCGAGGGACTACGTCAAGCGCCTGAACGTGGCGACCGACTCGATCGACAAACGGGTGATCAACCTCAGCGGCGGGAATCAGCAGAAGGTCGTCGTGGCGAAGTGGCTGGCGACGGGGCCGACCATCCTGATCCTCAACGATCCGACCCGGGGCGTGGACATCGGGGCCAAGTCGGAGATCTACCGCCTGTGCGACGAGCTGGCGAAGTCGGGGCTTGCTTTGCTCTTCACCTCGTCCGAGGTCGAGGAGACGCTGGGCATGTGCGATCGCGTGTTGATCCTCTATCGTGGGGAGATTCTCAAAGAGTTCGCGCGGGGTGAGGCAACGAAGGCCGATGTGATGTTCTGGGTTTCGGGCGGAAAAGAAGGGGCAGTGAGGGCGTCGTGATCGGGGCTCGGAGGTGGGCGAACATCGGACAACGGGGTGGAACTGCGAGCGGTCATCGGCCGTCGGCATTCCCTGCCACATGGGAGAGGTGTGTCCACATGCCCGCCCCAAAGTCGCCGAATCGTCAGGGAGAAGGGGCGTCAGTTCCGCAATCCGACGGAGCATGCGTAGTCGGTCCATTTCGACGCGTCGAAACCTCATGACAATGACTTCCGACGAGATTCTTCCTTCGTCGACATCACATTGTGGGATGGGTTTGCTCCCCCTTCACAGTGATCGCGCAAACCTGTCGATCGAAGTGAGGGATCGCCGCGCGTCAGTCAATTGCTGACGCTTTGCACGACTCGTCCAGGGATCGGCGACGTAGACTCGTCGCATTGATGCCGAGCGGGGGTTCGGCGTGCGAAAGGCGGCGTCGGGATGGGTGCGGAGCGCGGCGAGGCGATCGTGGTCGGGGCGGGACCGAACGGGTTGGCCGCGGCGGTGACGCTGGCGCAGGCCGGGAAGCGGGTGCGGCTGATCGAGGCGGCTCCGACGATCGGCGGGGGATGCCGATCGGCGCCCCTGACGCTTCCTGGGTTCCTGCAAGATGTCTGCGCGGCCGCCCATCCGCTTGCCCGCGCATCGCGGTTTTTCCGGACGCTGTCGTCGCAGCTGGAAAGCGACTGGATTCAGCCGCCGGCGGCGGTCGCCCATCCGCTCGACGACGGCACGGCAGTGCTTTCGATGCAGTCCCTTGACGAGACGGCCCGCCGGCTGGGCGCGGACGAGCGGGCCTATCGGAACCTGATGCAGCCGTTCGTCGATGGGGGGACGGGGTTGCTCGACGATCTGCTCGGGCCGTTGGGCGTGCCGCGCCACCCGCTGGCGATGGCGCGGTTCGGCCTGGTCGGACTGCGGTCGGCGACGGGCGTGGCGGCTGCGTTCCAGACGGCGCAGGCGCGGGCGCTGTTCGCCGGGATGGCGGCGCATTCGATGCTCCCGCTCGACCAGCCGGGGTCGGCGGCGGCCGGATTGGTCCTGGCGATGCTCGCGCATCAGGTCGGCTGGCCGATGCCGAAGGGAGGCTCGCAGCAGATCGTGGACGCGCTCGGGGAGCGTCTTCGGGCGCTTGGCGGCGCGATCGAGGTCGATCGCCGCGTGACGACGCTCGACGAGTTTCCGCGCTCGGCCGTCCAGTTTCTGGATCTCGCCCCGCGGGATGTCGCGCGGGTGGCGGGGGACCGGCTGCCGGAGCGCTATCGGCGCCGACTCAAGCGGTTTCGCCAGGGATGGGGCTCGTTCAAGGTCGATTTCGCGCTGGACGGTCCGATCCCCTGGCAGGCGGCGGAGTGCGCGCAGGCGGGCACCGTGCATCTGGGCGGAACGCTGGAGGAGATCGCCACGGGGGAGGCGGCGACCTCGCGCGGCGAGCACTCGGCGAGGCCGTTCGTGCTGCTCTGCCAGCAAAGTCTTTTCGATCCGACGCGCGCGCCCGACGGCAATCACACGGTCTGGGCGTACTGCCATGTGCCGCACGGTTCGACGCGGGACATGACGGACGTGATCGAGGGCCAGATCGAGCGGTTCGCGCCGGGCTTCCGGCGACGCATCCTGGCCAAGACGATGATGGGCCCGGCCGACTTCGAGCGATACAACGCCAACTATGTCGGCGGCGGCGTGCAGGACCTCCGGCAACTCTTCACCCGGCCGACGCCGTCGCTGCGGCCATACGGAACACCCGACCCCCGGCTCTTCATCTGCTCGGCATCGACTGCTCGGCATCGACGCCGCCGGGCGGCGGCGTCCACGGTCTCGGCGGTTACTTCGCCGTGAAGCTTGCGATGAAGCGCGGGGCCTTTGACTTGTGAACTCCAGGGCGTGTCCGCAAAGGGATTCCGGGCTCCGCACTTGGGTGATTGCGCCCCGCCACGGGGGTTGAAAATCGCCCAGAGGGCGCCCGGCTCAGTCAGGATACGTCGGTTGAAACCGACTGTCGCAGATCAATGTCGATCGGGTGAATGAAGACGGTGCCGCCGGTGTCGAAAGCGGCTCCTTAAGACTGCCGAGGAGATGGGGGCCGGGTTGTACACTGCTTGACGGTGTGGAGGGACCTTCGTGGTTCGGCGGCTCAGGGTCGCGAGATTCGCAGCCGCTTTTTGAGAACGTGATTCATGAATGTTCGCCGGGGATCGACAATGGACGCTCCTGAAGATCTGCGCATGGATGTGCTTCGTCGGCTCGCCGAGCAGGCGATGAGCGACCTCGAGTTCCGCGTCGTCGCCCGCGACGATCTGGAAGGGGCGCTGCGGCAGTATGGCTACGATCTCAATGAACGGGAACTGGCGCTGGTGCTTCAGTTCCGCTCGAGCCTCGCGGAGGCCGGGGTGGATCTCGACCTGACGGCGCAGCTGGGTCCGGAATATCTGGAGATGCTGAACGACGCGATGGCGAAAGGCTGAAGCCGACGCACCGGTGTCGACTTCCGCACGGTTCACTCGGGCCCGGAGATGGACGACATCACCGCCGTTTCTCCGGCGCAATGTGCGAAATGATCGGATCGGCCGACCGGGGAGATCGGGCGAACGTCATTCTCCACTTCGGTCGGGGAGGGCTTCCTCCATCGAGTCCGATTGCCATACGTTCACGCGCTGGGAACTTCGGGCACGCTCATCCGCCTGGCCGACGACGGTTCTCGCTCCGCTCGAAGGGATTCCTGGACCCCGCGACTCCGCCTGCGGGCTCCACCCGGAATGACGGTGTCGGGTGGCGGGGCACCGTTGGCATCGATGCCGATCGATTGTGCTCAGAGCACTCGAGATGACCG
>JBPCRG010000640.1:0-2830 GCA_050997095.1 Thermomicrobiales bacterium
CTCCCCGCCACATCGGCGCCACCATGACAAATGACGCTAGTCACTGTACTGAGGACCGAAGGACCTCGTCGTCCCCATTTCGGTCCGGCGATTGACGATGGTCAGACCGCTAGGGCTTGTCGAAGCGAGACCGACGAGATTCTTCCTGCGTCAGAATGACAGTTGGAGCGCGCCTCCTTCCTGCGATCATCCTGAGGCACGAAGGATCTCGTCGTCCCCGTTCCGGACTTTCGATCGACGATGGACAAAGCACGAGGGCAGGTTTTCAAACCGGCGATCGACTCGTGGATTCGAGGCTTGGCGGCTGGCGGTAGTCGGTTTTCACCGACGTATTTGACTGAGTGCGGGGACTCAAGCCCGCATGGCAGAGCTTGATCGCCTCGAACGATCACCCCGCGGGCGCTATGCTTGACCGGATAGGGTTTTCCGCACGTCCTCTCGGCTCCGCGTGGACGGACCCTCTGGTTTTGGAGGCTGCAACGTGCTCATCGATCGCGCCCGAATCTATGTCAAGGCTGGCGACGGCGGCAATGGCGCCATGTCGTTCCGCCGCGAGAAATATGTGCCCCAAGGCGGTCCCGACGGCGGCGACGGCGGCCGCGGCGGCGACATCCGGCTGCGGGTGCGGACGAACGTCTCAAGCCTGCTGGCATTCCAGTTCAACCACCTCTTCAAGGCCGGGAACGGCAACGCGGGCGCAAGCCGCCAAAAATCCGGCAAGTCGGCGGAGCACCTCTACATCGACGTCGCGCCCGGCACGGTCATCTACGACGAGGTGACCGACGAGCAGCTTGCCGACCTCACCGAGCCCGAGCAGACCTTCGTCGTGGTCAAAGGCGGAAAGGGCGGGATGGGCAACATCCATTTCAAGTCCTCCATCCGCCAGACCCCCCGCCTTGCCGAGCTCGGCGAGCCGGGGGAGGACCGCTGGCTTCGGCTCGAGCTCAGGATCATCGCCGACATCGGCATCGTCGGGCTGCCGAATGCGGGCAAGTCGACGCTGCTGGCGGCCGCGTCCGCGGCGCACCCGAAGATCGCCGACTACCCGTTCACGACGCTGGAGCCGAATCTCGGGGTGGTCCAGGTCGGCGGCCCGACTGGCCAGGTCTTCGTCATGGCCGACGTCCCGGGCCTGATCGAGGGCGCGGCCGAAGGCGCCGGTCTCGGGCACGAATTCCTGCGCCACGTGAAGCGGACGAAGGCGCTCATCCATGTGGTCGACGCCTCCGGGGGGCTGGAAGGACGCGACCCGCTCGCGGACTTCAAGTCCATCAACGCCGAATTGAAGGCCTACGATCCCGAGCTCGTCGCGCGGCCGATGCTCGTCGCCCTGAACAAGACGGACATCCCCGAGGCGCGGGAGAACATGAAGCGGCTGAAGGCGGCGATGCGCCGCCGCGACCTGCCCGTCTTCGAGATCTCCGCCGCCACCGGCCAGGGCGTGCCGACCCTGATGGCGGCGGTGGCCGAGTCGCTGCGGGAACTCGAGGTCCGCGTCGTGGAGGAGGCGAAGCTGGAGGAGGACGGTCCGAAGATCTACACCCTGAGCGACGCCAACGAGCGCGCGTGGTCGATCGAGCGGATGTCCGCCCACCATTTCGCGATCACCGGGATCTGGATCCAGCGGTTCACCAAGATGACGAACTTCGACCTGCGCGAGGGCTCCGACCGCTTCCAGAAGATTCTTGAGCGGAGCGGAATCGCCGGGGCGATGGTCAAGCAGGGCATCCAGCCGGGCGATGTCGTCCACATCGGCGACCGCGAGCTCTTTTGGGGACAGTTCGAGGAGTTGGCCCCCGCGCGCACCCGCCGGACCGCCGCGGAGCGCAAAATATCGCGCAAACGCGTGGGACCGCCGACCGCGAGCTAACCCGAGAGCGGGATGGCCCGCCGGACCGTCTCATCCTCGAGTTTTTCGGTGTAGACCCCGCGATACTCGGGCGGCAGCAGGCGCGCGATCTCGATCATGATGATCTCGGCGGCCTCCTCGGAACCGATCCGGCGACCGTCGATCGACCGCGGCACGGTGAACGGCTCGCCGAACAGCACGCGAACGCCTTTGTGGCCCGGCTCCGGCATCCGAAGCGCCCGGGCCGCCTTCCCCTTCGACCCGTTGAAGCGAAGCCGCTCCGAGCCGGTCACGATCGCCGCGACCACGGGCGAGCCGGATGAGAGGGCCAGCAGGCCCGCCCCGGAGTGGGCCTGCGCCAACGCCATCGTTGCGCTTCGGGTTCCCTCGGGGAAAAGGCCGAGCGGAATCCCCTGCTTCAGCGTCGCGAGCGAGCGGCGGATCGCCGCGCGGTCGGATTTGCCGCGGTCGATCGGGAACGCGCCGCCGCGGAGCAGGAGATAGCCGACGACCCGGTTCTTGAACGCCTCCTTCTTCGCCATGTAGTGGATGCGGCGCGGCACCGCGGCGTCGACGAAGAGCGGGTCGAGGTTGTGGAGATGGTTCGCGGCCACAATCACGGCGCCCGTCGCCGGAATGTTCTCGATGCCGACGACCCGGTATCCCACGAGCGGGCGCAGAACGAGGAAGATCACGGCGCGGACAACCCGGCGCAGCCCTCCGCCCAGCGTGCCCCGGGCGAAGTCCGAGGGGTCGGGCCACCGAGCGCTCACGCCGGGCCCCAAACCGATTCGGCGATGCGCGCGATCGTCTCCACGATCTCCCCGATGCGCTTGCCGTCGCTGTCGATCAGAATCGCGTCGGCCGCCCGGCTCAGCGGCGATTCGGCACGGGTCGAGTCCGCGCCGTCGCGCCGCTCCAGATCGGCGAGGACCCCGTCGAACGCGGAGGGCTCCCGGCCGACGCCTTGCTCCGCATACC
>JBPCRG010000543.1:0-3089 GCA_050997095.1 Thermomicrobiales bacterium
ATCGTGCTCCGCGCCGATGGCCAGCGCTTGGGCGAGGTCGATGCGAAGACGGCCGAGCGCGTGCTCGCCCTGATCGCCGGCGGCAATCGGTACGAGGTCTATGCGTTGGGGCTCTCCGCGGGGAGCCTGCGGATCATCCTGCGCGAGGTCTACCGCGATCCGCCGCAGCGGGGCAAAGTCTCGTTCCCGCGGCAGATCTCCCAGACCCGCGCCTACCTTCGGGAACGTGACCTCCTGCGCCAACGCGACGAAGCCGATTTCCGCTTCTCCGACGACGACGACGAAGATCTCGATGAGGAGGAGACCGAGGCGCTCGCCCCGGACGAGGACGAGCCCGCCGCCGCGGAGGCCGAGGGCTTCGAGGAGGATCCCGTCGTCGTCGAGGAGGAGGAGCCCCGAATCTGACGTCTGCCGCGACGCGAAAAGGCAGATCGCGCGATGCGGAACAGGATCCGGAACTTTCGTTCCGGACCCTGTTCCGCGCAAAATCCGTCCGAAGCGGACCGCGCTATCGTTCGAGGATGAAGAGCAGGACGATCATGATCGCCAGCAGCGATCCGGCGGTGAACAGCAGTCGCCGCATGTCGCCGCGGATGAACGCGTACTCCTGCGGTTTGGAGAGCGCGACCACTCGGGAGACGGCCTTTCTCCGGGCAGTCACCGACGTCCCTGTTCGGGAGACGTTCGGCCGACTTTCGGCGCGAGGCTGCAGGGCGAGACCAGCCGCCGAACCGTCGGAAAGCCGAGTCTCGGCCGCCCGGATCTCCATCGCCTGCAGTTGCGCACGGTTCAGCGGTTGCTTCGACCGTTCGGCCCGCCGTTGCCGTGCCGTGGCCCGTCCATCGTTTGTCGGTCGCGCCGGAGAGCTCACGTCTTCTCCTCCATGCATCTAAAGTTCATTCACCGGTCAGGTTCTCGAGGCATCGCCGGAATCTCGCCGATTCACCCGGAACACCGCTTCGACCACTCGCTCGGACTCCTCCCGATTCGACCGGTCACCACGGCTTCCATCGTGCCGGCCGAATCCCATCTCCGCGAGATGGCCCGCCACGACCTGCCTGGGCGCGAGGCGGGGCAGCCACCGGAACAGCAGCATCGCCGCGATGCCGATCACTCCCAGATCATCAAGCTGCCCCACTCCCAACAGAAAATCGGGGATGAGGTCGATCGGCGAGATGACGTAGGCAGCGGTCAGGATCGGCACGCCCGCTTTGATCCACGGCGAGACGCGGGGATCGCGCATCAGTCGAACGCAAAGCCGACCGTGATCCCACATGCCCAACGGTTGGAGGCCGCTCGATTCGAAGACTTCATCGCCCGTCTTTGACGCCATCCGTCAACCCTTCACGAAGCCTCTTCCCGGCCATAGTATAGAGGACGCGGACAGGGCGCGAGTCGGCCGGCGTCGTTCGGGAGGAGACTTGCCGAGGGATCGGGATGGATCTCCTACGCGTGGTCGCTGCGCCAGACCTGTCTGACCGATTCCAAGGATTCCGGGGTGTTGACGCTGGTCAGCGAGCGAAGGTCCGGATCGATCGCGCGGAGTTCCTCCTCGTCCAGATGGCTCACCGTCACGTCATTGAAAAACCCGACGATCTGCCGGTTCCCCGCCTTCAACGCCGTCTCGATGAACGGCAGACAGCGTCTCCGATACGCGGCGTGCAACGTCTGAAGCACGAACGCTCCGCCTTGGCGGCTCATCCCCCGAAGTCGGGGAATGAGCACGTCGGTCGACGGCTCGATCAGCGCCAACCGAGACAGCAGCGCGGGATTCAGGAACGGGTGATCGCAGGAGACGACCATCGCCACGTCGTACCGGGCCTCGACCAGCGCGGTGGCGGTGCCGCCGAGCGCTCCGGCATCCGGGAAGCGGTCGGCCCGGACGGGAGCGCCGAACGGCGAGTACTCGGGGCGGTCCGACGCGATGACGAACACGTCGTCCGACATCGCCGCCGCCGCACGGACCGCGAGTTCGAGGAACGTCGGACCCGCAGGGTGCAGACGCAGCATCGCCTTGTCGGTTCCCATCCGGGAGCTGCGGCCGCCCGCCAGAATCGCCACGCTCACCGGCGCCGGACGTCGACCTTCGCCGGACCGTTCGGATTCGTCGATCGACCGCGCCACCTTCGTCCGCCCTCGCCCATTGAACGTTCACGAACTGTTGATGTACTCTACAGAAGAGAATCGCGCAGGACGAGGTCGGCAGATTCGCCATCATCGACGGGCAGGCTCTATGCACCGAATCCCGGGAGACGTGAATACAGCCAAGGACCGGCACCGGATGCGTCTGCATCTCGGTGCTGTTTTTTTTGGATCCCGTTCCCGTCGACGCGCGCGTTCTTTAGGGCTCTCATCGAAGCGGCCGTTGTCGAGAAGGAGAATCGGATGAACTCGAGCATGATCGGCAAGATCGAGAAAGCCCACCGCTACGCCGGCGAGGCGTCCCGCATCCAACTCGGCGAGTTCAAGGCGTCGTTCCGAGGCGAGCACGACTCCTACAACGTCGCCTTCGACGGCGGGCACTGGTCCTGCTCCTGCCACACGTTCGAAGCGCACATGGTCGGCACCTGCGCCCACGTGATGGCGATGCAGCTGATCTTGGGCGACATGCTCTCCGCGGAGGCGCGCTTCGCGACCGACGAGGCGCCGGTCGCGCGCTGATCCCGCCGCAGAAGGGCGACCGCGAATCGCCAGCCTCTTCGCCGACGCCGATCTTCACGGCGCCGGGAAGCGGACGAACGACTCGACCGGGATCACGAACACCACCGCTCCGCCGATCGCCACCTCGGTGATCGAGCCTGCTCCCATCATCATCACGTCGTTCGCGAACGGGGCATCCGTCGTTTCAATCCGGAGTTGGCAGGATCGCGCCAGAATCTTGAAACACTCCGTCAGCCTGTCGTCCGCGACTCCCATCACGACGGTGGTGTTGCCGGTGCGCAGGAAGCCGCCGGTGCTGGCGATCCGCGTCGCCCCGAGACCGGCATCGGTGACCGTCCGCAAGAGGCGGTCGCAGTCGTAATCCTGGACAATCGCCACGACCAGCTTCATCGGGACCCATCCGGGCACGACCGCCGTTGGAATGAAAC